>JABDLO010000157.1 GCA_013002995.1 Saprospiraceae bacterium
CGCCAAATGGAAGGCTTATGCAGCAGAGGAAAATGCAAGAAGACAGGCAGAGTTTGAGGCTAATAATCCTAATGTAATGGCTAAGAAGTTGTATGATGAAGGAGACTTTACAGGAGCAGTCAATAAGTATAAAGAGGCTATTGCCAATGAAGAAGACCCTGAAAAGAAGGCTACTTATTTATTCAGTATGGCTTCTATCCAATTCAGGAAATTAGATCAGTACTCTTCAGCAAGACAATCAGCACGTGAAGCAGCCTCATTAAAGGAAGGGTGGGGAAGACCATACATGTTGATCGGTGATATGTACGGTAGAACTGCAAGATCATGTGGAGATAGCTGGAATCAGAGACTAGCCATTCTTGCTGCAATGGATAAGTATTCATATGCTAAATCAATAGATCCAGAAGTAGCAGAAGAAGCCAATAAGAGACTTGGAACTTATAGATCTTCAATGCCTAGCCAGGATGAAGGTTTTATGAGAGGTATCAAGTCAGGCCAGACCGTTAAGGTAGGATGCTGGATAGGAGAGACGGTAAGGGTTAGGTACGCAAACTAACATTACATAAGTTACATATAATGCCCTTGAGGTGTTTTGAAATTGGGATAGCGAACATCGTTATCCCAATTTTTGTATTTTTAAACCTCGGAAAATGTGAGAGTACACCATTGTATCCTTAGTTTTCATCTAATGACAAATACCCCATAATTATTTATAAACTGTGACATGAAATATATTCATTTACTATCATTCGCTTTTCTTGGATTGATTTGGTCTTGCTCACCTAAGGCAGCTGAAACAGTGGTTGACACTGTGCCGGAATCTCAAAAGCCTGAAGAGGTAATGCCTGATCCCAATACACCCTGTACCACTCTTAGACAATTGAAGGGTTATATCAGGGAAGAAGTAGAAACAGCATTCGTGATTTATAGGGATCAAATCAAGCTTAACAAGAATTACGAAAAGGCATTTCCTTTATGGGAGAAAGCATATTATGGAGCTCCCGGGGCAAATGGTAAGGTCAAGTACCATTTCGATGATGGAATAGCAATTTATAAAAACTTCTATGAGAATACAGATGATGAGGCTCTAAGGGCAACTTATGTCGATTCTGTGAAATCAATTTATAACAAAAGAGCAGAATGCTTTGGAGGAGATGATTATATAGCCGGCAGGCTGGCATTCGATTATTACTATACATTTAAGAACTATGTCAGTGAGGATGAAACATTTGATCTCTTCAAGCAGAATATTGATGCCAAGGGTGATAGTGCGGACTATTTTGTGATCAACCCATTTACTAAAATGCTTTATGACAGGATTTTAAATGAGCAGATCAGCATTGAAGAGGGCCAAAAATATGCTAACCAGATCTTCAAAACCATTGAATATGGTAAGGCCAATTGTAAAGGATCATTGTGTGAAGCCTGGGATATTATTTCTGAATATGCACCGGTTCGACTTGAGGCTTTGGAAGGAATAGATGGATTTTATGATTGCACATATTATGGTGATAAATACTACCCTCAATACAAAGCTGATTCGGAAAATTGTGAAACGATAGAATTGGTTTATAGAAGGCTGTTGAGAGGAGGATGTGCAGAAGATGATCCTCGATTGATAGAGGTGAAGGCAGCTAAGGATACAAAGTGTTATGTTCCGCCGCCACCTCCGGGACCCTTAAAACAAGCATTCAATGCATACAATGAAGGAGACTACCGCAATGCAGTGGTGAAGTTTGATGAGTTTGTTCTGAAGACGGAAGATGTAGAAAAGAAAGCTAAATACCTGCTGTTGATTGCTAAAATCTATTATCGCGACTTAAAGAATTATCCCCAATCAAAGAAATATGCAATGAGGGCAGCAGGATTAAAGGATAATTGGGGTGAGCCATTCATGCTAATCGGCAAACTATATGCTTCCAGTGGGCCATTATGTGGACCGGGTAGAGGATGGGATTCCCAGATCGTGACATGGCCTGCAATTGATAAATGGCAATATGCCAAGAAAATTGATCCCAGCGTAGCTGAAGAAGCAGATAAATTGGTGCGTCAATATTGGCAGTATATGCCTAAGAAAGGAGATATCTTTTCAAGGCTAATAGAAGCGGGAAGTTCATTCCGTGTTCAGTGTTGGATCCAGGAAACCACAACGGTAAGAACCGCTGACTAACGAATACTAATTTAAAAACTTAATAGTCATGGCATTCAGACGGAGGAGACCCCAATACAACGACTCCTACGGTCCCAGAAGAGGAGGACGGAGCTTAAAAGGAACCATCATCATTGGATTATTGCTGGCTGGTTTTGCTCTGTTTAAGTATTTCAGCAATCAACAGACCAATCCCATCACAGGAGAAGTACAACACGTTAGCATCTCAACGGAACAGGAGATAGCCATAGGGCTTCAATCAGCTCCACGGATGGTTCAGCAACATGGAGGACTACATCCTGATCAGCGTGCCCAGGAGCATGTAAAAATGGTGGGCGAAAGGTTGGTTCGTAATTCAATAGTAAGAAGATCAGATTATCAGTATAACTTTTATTTATTGCGTGATGATAGGGTGGTAAATGCTTTTGCTCTTCCGGGCGGACAAGTATTTATTACGGCAGCCTTGTATGGTCAATTGGAAAATGAGGATCAACTTGCAGGAGTACTTGGACATGAAATAGGCCATGTGATTCACAGGCATGGTGCAGAACGGATTGCCAAAATGGAATTGACCCAGGGACTTACTGGAGCGGCAGTGATTGCTTCCGGTGATTATAATACTTCTCAAGCTGCTCAGATGATTGGTAATATTGTTAATATGAAATATGGAAGGGATCAGGAATTGGAGTCTGATGACTTTGGTGTAAGGATAATGTTGGAAGCTGGGTACGATGCTTCAGAACTGGTCGGTGTGATGGATATCCTTGAGCGTGCATCAGGAGGACAAAGCAAATCTGAATTTATGAGTACACATCCGAGCCCTGATAATCGGAGAGAGAGAATAAGAGAAGCGATTGAGCGTTATGAGTCGGGGAGAATCGAATATAGATTGCCCTTTGAGGAGGAGAGGTGATGATATGTCGAAGGCCTGCCTACACTTGGTTTCGGCAGACAAGCAGAGCCTTCTTATGTCGGATAATATGTCGAAGGCAGTTAATAAGTCAAAGGCAGAGCCTTTTCTCGTCGGGTAAGGAAAATTTGAAATAACTAAAAAATCAAAGAATAATGGCTAAACTTTTTGAGACCAGGAACCCGGTATTTAATGAGGATACCTTAAAGAAAATGGATAAATCTGTCAGTCGGCAGGGCCCCATCACCAGGAGTGGGGATTCTACAACGATGACTGTTTCAGGAGCGGTTAATAAGACGCTCTTTTTATTTGGTCTGATGATGATTACGACCATGCTGAGTTGGATGATGCCCACCAAGTTTTTATTGATCGTGGGAGCCATAGGAGGATTGGTGGCTGTCATAGCTTGTGCATTTAAACCGCATTGGTCCCCGACACTCGCTCCGGGATATGCACTATTCGAAGGATTGTTCCTTGGGACGGTATCTTATTATTATGCTGTTGCTGCATATCCAGGCATCATTGTCCAGGCTGTAGGATTGACCTTTGGTACTTTGTTGATGATGTTATTGATTTACCGATCAGGCCTCATTAAGGTCACGCAAAAGTTTAAGATGGGAGTTTTCATGGCCACGGGAGCCATATTCTTTGTGTATATGCTGAGTTGGATCGGAAGTTTTGTTGGATTTCAGATCCCTTACCTACATGAAGGAGGAATGATGGGAATCGGCATCAGCCTGGTTATCATAGGAGTTGCTGCTTTAAACCTGTTGATTGACTTTGATATGTTTGAAAAAGGA
>JABDLO010000162.1 GCA_013002995.1 Saprospiraceae bacterium
CCACAGCAGCCATATGGGGTGACCATCCAGGAATAGAAGGCGCTTCTCGAGAATATGCCATTCCCTATGGGAATAAAATTGATGATACATTTAAAGGTTTTCATGACGATATACTGATTGTTTCCGGTCAGGAAAAAAGTGTATCATCAACTGCCGGACATGCATTAATGGAAGATAATATCTACTCTGATTCACGATACCAACAAGCTCAATCACGTATGCAGGATCTCGTCAGCATCATGAAAGCAGGCGATGTAGACGCATTCGGTAAGATAGCGGAGGATGAAGCTTTAACGTTACACGCATTGATGATGTGTAGCAACCCATCTTATATGTTGATGGATCCAGGAAGTGTTGCTATCATTAAGAAAGTAAGAGCGTTCCGTTCAGAGACCAGGTTGCCGGTCTATTTCAGCCTGGATGCAGGCCCCAATATTCATTTGCTGTATCCTAATGAAATTTATCAGGATGTAGAGGAATTTATCAATGATGAGTTAAGAAACCATTGTGTGAATGGTACCGTTTTAAGAGATAAAGTAGGAAAAGGACCAGAAAAATTATGAAGTGGATTATTTTAAGTTTTACTCTAATGATAAGCTCCATCATGATGGGGCAATCTTCAGGAATCTCTTCTGAGTTTCAGAAAGAGATAGACAGCTATCTGGACAAAACCATCTCCACCATCACAGTTGAGCAGGTCTCTGCTATGGATTCAGGGCGTTTTGTTTTATTGGATGCCAGGGAGAAAGAAGAATTTGAAACAAGCACCATTCCAGGCTCTCAATATATTGGTTATGATGACTTCGATGTGGAGTCCATTTCCCATTTGCCGAAAGGCCAGCCCATCATTGTATTCTGTTCCATCGGTTATCGCAGTGAAAAAATCGGAGAAAAATTGAAGGAAGCCGGTTATGGTCGGGTATTCAATCTATATGGAAGCATCTTCGCCTGGGCCAATGCCGGATTACCGCTCCATACACCTGAAGGGACATCGACTGAAAAGCTGCACACTTATAATAAGAAATGGAGCAAGTGGGTCGAGAATCCCAAGGTAAAGAAGGTGTGGTAGGCACCAGGGTGCAGGGTTTAAGGTATAGGGGGTATAGGGAAACATTTTTAGGTTGGCTTTTATTAGATTTACAGGTTTTGTAGCTTTCAATATGAGTAGGTGGTGAATGTAAATGTGTAACTTTTTAATTGTGTAGGGATTTAACATCTTAAAACTTCAAATTCTAAAAGACTACTGTCAGCGCCCTTTTAGGGGATATGGGGGTATATTAAAGAAATTGTTTATTGCTTTCCTTAATAGCAAAAAATAGAACGCAGATGAAGCGGATCTCACAGATTTTCACAGATCAATAATCCGTACTTATCAGCTATATCGGCATTATCCGTGTTTTATGAAACTGTGTAAGGTTTAATTGTGTAGGGCTTTTCACATCTCAAAACGCCAATTTCTAAAAGACTACTGTCAGCCCCCCTTTCAATCTTGCCTGCTTTTGGTAGGGGGTAAATTATGTTTAATCTACATTATTAAATGTACAATGTAAAGAAGTGGGTAATTAAGAACGGAAGACCCTGGAAAATGGACTTTAGTCCATTCTATTTTAAAGGACTAAAGTCTCTTCTCTGGATTATTATTGAAAGGGCAGATGTAGCTTCCTTCATTTTAACATCCCCTCATGATATCCCTCCTTCAATGCCTCATCTTTCCCATATGCTTCTGGATGCAAATACGAACCCCGATTCTCTTTTTCTTTATCTACCTCCACCTGTATTCTATTCTTCTCAGCGTAGGCATCTTTTCGGATTCCAGTGACTTGCCAGCTGACTTTAATATTGGGTTTATCTGTTCTGATCTCAAAGTTGTTATTTGAAATTTCCTTAGATATTATAGCTTGGGCAAAATCTCCTATTACCGTCAACTGATATCTGAAATCTTTATTGAGTGCCTCAAAGTATTCAGGCATTTCTACCATGGCAGATCCATCCACCCCGGTGATTACATTTCCATTATAAACATTCATCATATCCGGACTTTCAACGAAGGAATGGTATAGGTACTTGTTTTCAGGATCGAGTGGATGGTCGATCTTGAAGGTGCCTGAGCTTTTGGAAATCGCACCTGTGATATCAAGATCACCATCGATTTCAGTATTCCCGTTTTTAAAAACTGTAAATGCATTATTTCGATTTGAGTCATCTATACCGTTACCTACTTCAAATAATGGATCATCAGATAACCAAGTTGTGTTGTTGCCGTTACCTATATTATACCTACCTATTGCGAGATTCCCAAAAGCCATGGATTTAGTATTTAAGCCCATTGCAGTGGAACTATATCCTGCAGCAATGGAACTTTTTCCCATTGCAGTGGATTGATCTCCAGAAGCAACAGAGCCCCATCCCATTGCAAGGGCTTGATCTCCTGAAGCAATGGTGCTGCGACCCATAGTAGAAGATTGACTTCCTGATGCAGTAGTACTCCACCCAGTTGCAGTTGCTCTATCTCCAGAAGCAACAGAGCCCCATCC
>JABDLO010000181.1 GCA_013002995.1 Saprospiraceae bacterium
GATGGGGTTAGACCTAATGCTACTTGCACCGTTCAAAGTGTTGATATGGATTGCAATGATGCCGGAGAAGCAGTTCCATCCGATCCAATTGGAGACTGTGATGACTCAAATGCAAATGTATATCCCGGAGCTCCAGAAATTATTGGCAATGGTATTGATGAAAACTGTGATACGCAGGAAGTATGTTATGTAGATGCAGATAATGATGGTTATCGAACGAACTCAACTACTTTCAGCGTCGATATGGATTGTAATGATTCTGGAGAAGCCACTCCATCCGATCCGATCGGAGATTGTGATGACTTAAATGCGAGCGTATATCCCGGCACAACGGAGATTGTCGGTAATGGCATAGATGACGATTGTGATGGATTTGAATTATGTTATTGTGATCAGGATGATGATGGGGTTAGACCTAATGCTACTTGCACCGTTCAAAGTGCTGATTTGGATTGTAATGATTCTGGAGAAGCGACTCCATCCGATCCGATCGGAGATTGTGATGACTCAAATGCAGGTGTATATCCAGGTGCATCGGAGATTGTCGGTAATGGCATAGATGACGATTGTGATGGATTCGAATTATGTTATTGTGATCAGGATGATGATGGGGTTAGGCCTGATGCTACTTGCACCGTTCAAAGTGTTGATATGGATTGTAATGATTCTGGAGAAGCGACTCCATCCGATCCAATTGGAGACTGTGATGACTCAAATGCAAATGTGTACCCCGGAGCTCCAGAAATAATTGGCAATGACATTGATGAAAATTGTGATACGCAAGAATTGTGCTATGTAGACGCAGATGATGACGGCTATCGAACGAATTCGACCGTAGCAAGTGTTGATTTAGATTGTATGGATTCTGGAGAAGCAACACCTACAGATCCTGCAGGAGATTGTAATGATGGCAATGCGGGAATCAATCCAGGAGTAACAGAAATCTGTAATGACGGAATTGATAATGATTGTGATGGAAATTCATATGGTCCAGACAGCGATGGTGACGGCATATGTGATGAGGTGGACAATTGTTCTTCTCAATATAATCCAATCCAGTCGGACACAGACAATGACGGTGTCGGTGACAGTTGTGATCCTGATTTTATAGATGTTGAAAACATTGGTTTGGGTACCAATACCCCTAAAACCAAGTTCCATCTTAAGAATGGAAAGTTATTCCTGGATAAAATTTCTGGTTCACTTATGATGAAATCTCCTAATGGGAGTTGCTGGTTATTAACCATTGATAATTCAGGAAATATTTCTTCTATGAAAGTTGATTGCCCAGGTTGACACTCTTTTATCACAACCTAGCAAATCCTACAATAAAAAGGAGGTAAAACAGGGGCTTTAACCCCTGCTTATTTATTATCAAATGTGATTAATAACTTTAACAATTAATAGTATTCACAGCATCCCGCGCCTGATCAAGTTGATCATTGAATTGTGTCTGATCTATTTCTGGGCAGTCATCGAAAGCTTCCACACCATCTAAATAATCATTGGCTGCATCTTTAAGTGCCTGGCAGTTGGCAGAAGAAGGATCATTGTTGTATGTTGTTACAGCTGCATTCAGATCATTGATCAAAGCATTGATACTATTAGCAAAATTGGTGGAAGTACAATCCACATCCGGCTCGTCGTCACCACAAGAAGTCATTCCGATTGCAAGGGTAAGTAGAAATAGGTAAAAGAATTTTTTCATTGTTTTATTATTTGATTTAAGATTTACTCATGTACAACGTACAATATGGTTAAAACATTTTAATTCCTAGAGATAACAGGTGCTCTTTATTATTAAGGGGAAATGACACTTCTGTTTCTTACATGGGAATCCAATAATTATTTTTAATAAGTCTGATCTAACCTAATTTCAAATTTTAAAAGATGTATCGTCATTATTAGAATTATTCATTTGGCATAAATGTTATTATTAAAGGATGTAATCCATTTGTATTGATCTTAACAGATTGATGCAATCACAATCAATTTATTTCCGGGTACTAGTAGTGGTTTGACTCTAATTGAAGAGAAGACAAATCCTGATTTTTTAATCATTAAACCGGAAACTATGAAACGATCTTTACATTTATTTTTATTTCCTTTATTCCTTCTCACAGCTATTCTTGAATTAGAATCGCAATCCTGCCCGCCTGAAGGCATAGATTTAATTGAACCAATTTTCGCACAATGTGATCCAACATTCACTGCTGAACTTCCTTCTACTGGAGTTTTTGAATTTGCTTCCGGAATGTTTGCCTCAGCTGTAGATGATTGTACAACAACTGAAGATCTCAATTATACTTTTAATCCAAGCCAGGTTACCTGTGCAGATATTGGTAGTTCTATCCAGGTAACTACATTTGTTTTTGATGCATCAGGTAATATGAATCAATGCCAGACGTTGGTTTTTGTTGAAGATAATTTACCTCCCATTATAGCTTGTCAGAGTTCAGTGATTGTATCCCTGGACCAGAATGGAAGTATTGCGTTGAATGCCGAAATGTTAGGAATTGTAGTCGATGAGAACTGTAATTTAAGTTATAACATTATTCCATCATTATTCGATTGTTCTGATGTAGGCACAGATGTGTGGGTTGATGTTATCGCAACTGACCAAAGTGGTAATGAATCCATCTGTAGTACCCTTGTAAGTATAGTCGATAGGCAACCACCCACCATTAATTGTGTGCCTAATGTATCCATCAATCTACCAGAATCAGGAATAGTTACATTAGAACCTTCTCTCTTTAATGTTGTAGTCAACGACAATTGTACATTACCTGGAAATATAGATATTACCATTAATCCATCCAGTGTCGATTGTTCAGATGTGCTTAATCCATTGACCGTAGAAATAGTCGCTACTGATCAGGCAGGCAATGAGGAATCATGTTTCTCAACGGTAATGGTTGTTGATATAACCCCTCCTGAAATTAACTGTAGGTCACAGATTAATATCATTCTGCCTCCCTCAGGTCAGATGAATGTTGACCCACTTTCTGTACTCTTATCCGTTAGTGATAATTGTACTGCTCCTGGTGATTTAAATTATTATCTCTCAATACCTACAGTTGATTGCTCGTTTATCGGTGATACAGCAGTAGTAGATTTAGTAGTTTCGGATGAATCGGGCAATGCCAGTACATGTCAATTTTTGCTCATTGTAGAAGACATTACTCCACCAAGTCTCTTCTGTATTGATGGGGTAGCCATACGATTGGATCCAGATGGAGAATTTCAACTGTCTCCTGATTTATTTGTGAGTTCAGTAAGTGATAATTGTAGTTATGATATATCCTTATCCCGTAATGTTGTCACTTGTAATAATGCTGGTAAGATGGTCAGAATGAAAATTACAGTAGAAGATAACAGTGGGAATAGGACCAGGTGTACTTCAATTGTTGAAGTATTGGATCCAGAACCCCAGAGTGTCGAGATTGAAGGGCCTTCATCAATTGAATGTGGTGCAACAGAAATTCCATTTTCAGTGAATGTAAATGGAGGTTATGGTCCTTTTATTTTTGAATGGAAAATTCTAAGTGGAGCAAGAAGAGGTTGGGAGATTGTCTCAGGCCAGGGAACTACTGATATCCTTATCAATGCAGGAACCAAAAGATTGAGCCTTAAAGTAACAGTAACTGACCTCTGCGGTAAAAGAAGAACGGATAGATTCACAATAAAATGTAGTGATTCAGGACGTAATATTGCTCAAGTGGGTGTTGATCAAAGTATCAATTTCCCAGCATCAGAAGTGAGCCTATATCCTAATCCTGTGGATGACCAATTTATTATAGAATTGCCCGAAGACATCATGAACTCTATGAAGGAAGCCTATGTGATCAATAACAATTGGCAACTGATCAATATCAATGATTTCGAACAAAGAATTATAAATCGCCTTCCTATTTCTACCGATCACTTAATGAAAGGAGTGTACTCTGTAATTATTGTTACCTCCGATAAAGAAGTAGTGGTTAAACGATTTGTAAAACTTTAAAATGTCTATTCTTTAAAAGTTAAATGATTGCAAAGCCTGCTATGAATAAATGAAAATGGGAGCCGTTAAACAGCTCCCATTTTTTATTTTACTTCCACAATGTAAGATTAGCAGCATTGACCTTCTCTTTAAATGGTTTTACTTGCTCCTCCTCGAAAGCTGTTACCTTACCATCCATCTCTATCATCATACCATCTATCTTTTTCATCAATATGACGGAATTGCCGTCTGGCTCTACCATCGGTGAGAAATAGTACATACCTATGGACATCAATTGTGTCTTCAGGTCAGGAGTGTCTCCTACAATTCCTTTGCTTGGCTTAGGTACGATACTGAATTTTATCATCGTAGCTTGTTTTTCCAGGCTGTCCAATTCCATTTTTAATTCCTCATGATCTGCAACCAGTGGTTTTATCTTGGCAATATTCTTCATGATGCCATCTACCTTGTTGAACATGTCAGTGAGTTGTTTCGTCTTATCCAGGAAATCAGACCTCCTTTCAAGATTTACCTTCATTTCTTGCATGGAGATCGGCATGTCAGGGTCAGCATGTACATCCAGAGATTGTTCCTGGGATACGCCTCCGATGGTCATCCTGACCGTATAGGTACCAGGAAGTACTGGGTTCCCACCCAGGGCAAACATGGCAAATGGGTCCGGAGGTCCGGGCATTTTGCCACCTTCTGTCTTTAGATCCCAGGACATACGATTTAATCCCGGCTTGGCTATGGTCTTCACTTCTCTGACGACTTCACCTTCAGCGTTTATAAATTCAACTAAAACTGAATCCTTGGGTACAGCTTCCCTAGCATAGAAACTGATCAAGGCACCATCAGCTCGGTTCTGTCCTGAAAATGCATCTCCTGCTCCGGCAAAAAACTTAGGGAAACCTAGAACAGGCTGGTAGGCATGTGGGATCTCACATAGATGGAAGTCTTTTTCCATGATTCCGATATCCCCGGCCAGTGCTCTCAAAGGCCTGATGTCGTCCAATACCCACAACGATCTTCCAAATGTTCCTACCACAAGATCATGTTCGCGTGGATGAATCACCATATCCATTGCGGAGACTGTAGGAAAGTCTGCTTTCCACTTATTCCACTTTTCACCTCCATCAAAACTTACATACAATCCAAATTCAGTTCCTACAAACATTAAGTTTGGCTCCACCGGATCTTGTACAAAGCTCAAAGTATAACCCCAAACGTCATTATCATCCACCAGTCTCGTCCAGGATTTTCCATAGTCTTTAGTATGTAATATGTAGGGTGTCCAATCATCCATTCGATGATTATCTATCACCACAAATGCTTCTCCATGATTGTAAGTAGAATGCTTGATCTGCGTGATCCATGCATGAGAAGGAACTCCTCTTAGATTTTTTGTAAGATCAGTCCAGGTCTGTCCGCCATCTCTTGTGATCTGTAGATTGCCATCATCTGTACCGACCCATAATAGTCCTTCCTCCAGGGTGCTGGGCTCGATGACTACAATGGTGGTATGATTTTCTGCAGCTGTATTATCTATTGTTAATCCTCCTGATTCATGTTGTTTTTGCTTCTCAGGGTTATTGGTCGTAAGATCGGGTGAGATGATTTCCCAGTTTCTCCCATTATCCATACTCTTCAGTACATATTGACTGCCACCATATACGATGGATGGATTATGTGGATCAATGGCCATGGCTGCATTCCAATTGAAACGCAGCTTTTTGCCTTCGATCTGAGGCTTAATGCTTCTTACAATTCCACTGCTGCGGTCGTAATATTGAAACTCTCCACCCTGGAACATAGAATAACCCACCTTTGAGTTTTCAGGGTGAGGAATCACGTCAAATCCGTCTCCAAATCCCACGCTCACATAATCTCCATTCTGAATTTTGCCAAACATCTCGAATTTATATGCCGGACCACACCAACTGCCATTGTCCTGCATTCCACCATATACATTGTATGGAATCTCATCGTCTACATTCACATGATAGAATTGACCGACCGGTATGTTGTGGTGAAACTTCCATGTCTTACCCATATCTGATGAGCCATATAACCCCCCATCATTTCCGTCTAGGATGTGAGATGGATTGTCAGGATTGATCCAGAATGCGTGATGATCACTGTGTACTCCACCAAGGAAGTTCATAATGGGGCGGAATGATTTTCCACCATCTTCACTCCTTGATATGGTGGTCGCAACATGATACACTCGATTTTCATTGGTGGGATCTACTTCAACATCATTGTAGTAAAAAGGTCGATCACCTACGCCTTTATTTGTGGTCATCCTCCATGATTGTCCTCCATTGTCAGAACGGTACATGGCATTTTCTTTTTCTGCTTCAACATTGGCATAAATGACATTGGGATTATTAGGAGCTATAGCCAGACCAATCCTTCCAAGGGTACCTGCCGGTAATCCATTTTTAGCATCAAGTTTGGTCCAGGTGTCTCCACCATCCATGGTCATATGAAGAGTTGATCCTTCACCTCCTGACCTCATCGTCCAGGGTTTGCGTTCATAGTCCCACATGGCCACCAATATCTTATTGGGGTTTCGAGGATCCATTACCATGTCACCAACCCCGGTTGTGGTATTGGCATAGAGAATTTTATTCCAGGTCTTTCCTCCATCAGTTGATTTAAAGACTCCTCGATCCTCACTTGGTCCCCAGGCAGAACCAATGGCACCTGCCCATACCACATCGGGATTGTCAGGATGAACAAGCACTCTGTGAATGTTTTTGGTTCCTTCCAGGCCAAGTTGCATCCATGTCTTTCCACCATCCAGAGATTTATACATTCCATATCCATAGGATTGGCTGTTACGTGGATTGCCTTCACCAGTACCCAGGTATAGAATGCTAGGGTTCTTTTGATAAATGGCCAGATCACCGATAGATGTGGCTTTCTGATTGTTGAATATGGTTTTAAAATTAATTCCCCCATTATCAGACATCCACAATCCTCCAGCTGATGTACCCGCATATATGATGTCTTTATTGGAATCAACAACATCAATGGATGTAACCCTGCCACTCATCCCTGCAGGTCCGATGCTTCGGAAAATCATTCCA
>JABDLO010000018.1 GCA_013002995.1 Saprospiraceae bacterium
GGCCAATGTTGTTGCTTCTTACGATACTGATAAAGTAGGATTTGTTGCAGATTTTGTTTTTGGCCCAAGAGGTACAGAGGCAGTTTTTGGATCTTCAGGAAGTCAGAACATCATTAATCAGCTGTATGGGTATTTAAACCTTTCAGATAAAGTGAAGGTGACCCTTGGTAATTTTAATACATTCCTTGGATATGAAGTGATATCACCGACAGGAAATTTCAATTATTCCACTTCATACATGTTCAGTTATGGCCCATTTTCTCATAGTGGATTGAAGGTAGATTTCGATCTGGGAAGTGGGTTTACAGCAATGGGAGGAATTTTTAACCCTACAGATGCGACTGATTTTAATCCTACTGGAGAATTTTTCTACGGTGGTCAGCTAGGATATTCTAATGACAATGGAGGAGCATGGGTGAATCTATTAACAGATGGAGATTTCGTTCAGGTTGATTTAACTACAGGATGGAATGCTACCGAAGCTCTCTATCTGGGTGTCAATACAACAATGGCTTCTGACAATTTTGATGGTGTTGCAGGATATGTACAATACACCACTTCAGAAGCGCTCACCCTTGGTGTTAGACTTGAATACTTTGAAGATCGTGGACTGGGATTGTTACTTGGGGAAGAATCCGATATGGAATCAGTTACGGATCTTACGTTCAGTGCGAATTATAAAATAGGGAATCTTGTTATCATTCCCGAATTCAGAATGGATATGTATTCACGCAGTGACATGATCGTCGTGGATGGGGAGACCGGAGAGACAGGTGATAATTTATCATCGTTTCTACTGGCCGCGGTGTATGCATTTTAAAAATAAAGAAAATGAATAAAGACGAAGTTAATCAGGGATTATATGTACCACAATTAGAAAAAGATGCTTGCGGAATCGGTATGATCGCAGACTTGAATGGAAATAAGAGCAATTCCATTGTTGCTGATGCCCTTACCATTCTAGAAAACATGGAACACCGTGGAGCTTGTGGATGTGAAGAAAACACAGGTGATGGAGCAGGTATTATGGTACAAATTCCTTTTGAGTTTTTATTCTCTCAATGTGGCTTTAACGATGTGATTATTAACTCTGAGAAGGGGACCCACGGTGTGGGTTCCCTCTTTTTACCTAAAGATGAATCACTAAAATCTAAGGCCATCTCCTTAATGGAAGATATCATTGAAATAAGGGGTTTTAAATTACGGGGCTACAGGGATGTGCCTGTGAATAACTCAATGATAGGCCAGTCAGCATTGGATACAGAACCAGATATTGTTCAGGTGATCGTTTCCGTGCATACTGGTATGCCGGTTGAAGAGCTAGACCGCCAATTATATGTGTTAAGGAATGACATCACCCACAGGGTTTATAACGCATTCCCGGAAATAAGAGATTATTTTTATTTCTCCTCGTTTTCTTGCAGAACAATCGTGTACAAGGGACAGCTTAAAGCGACTCAATTGAGATCTTATTATCCTGATCTTTCCCATCCTGAATTTAAATCTGCTTTGGCATTGGTACATTCCAGGTTTTCTACCAATACGATTCCTAAATGGAAATTGGCACAACCGTTCAGAATGATTGCACATAATGGTGAAATCAATACCATTAGGGCCAATACAAATAACTGGATAGCCAGAGAAGTCGAGTTAAAATCTGACGTTCTTTCAGAGGAAGATATTCATGCTTTAAAACCCATCTGCAATGATCAATTGAGTGACAGCGGTAATTTTGATAAAGTGCTGGAGTATCTGGTTAAAGCAGGTAGGTCAATGCCACATGCAATGATGATGATGATACCAGAAGCCTGGCATGAAGATCAATTGGCAGACCCATTCAAGAGGGCATTCTATAATTTTCATGAATCATTGATGGAACCATGGGATGGACCGGCATCAATTTGTTTTACCAATGGAAATGTAATAGGAGCAACGCTAGATAGAAATGGATTGCGTCCGAGCAGGTATGTCCTTACGGATGAAAATGTATTGATATTAGCATCAGAAGTTGGTGTACTTCCTATAGAACAGAAAAAGATAGTTTATAAAGGAAGATTGCAACCAGGAAAAATCTTAATCGCAGACCTGGAAAATAAAAGGATAACAGGTGATGATGAATTGAAGTCATTAATTACAAGAAATGCAGAATATAGCTTATGGTTGAAAAATAATACCATTGAAGTTGATCAGTTAAGTTGTTATGAACATAAATTTCCTTTAACTGAAAGCTTAAGCAAAAATAGCTATTACCTCGCCCAGGGATTTTCAAAAGAAGAAATAGATGTTGTGTTGAAAGCAATGTCGGAGAAGGGTGCAGAACCTATTGGTTCAATGGGGTCTGATATTCCTCTACCAGTTTTTTCAACAATGGCACAACATATCGCCAATTACTTCAAACAGGAGTTTGCCCAGGTCACCAATCCTCCCATTGATCCTTTAAGAGAAAGGGTATTTATGTCTCTACATACTTTCTTGGGACCAACAATCAGGATAAATAACAGTATAGAAAGCAAGGCTTTTCAGATTAAATTAAAAAGTCCAATTCTATCTAAACAAGAATACGCCAAGGTCATTCAATTTGACCATGAACGCTGGAAGGTGAGCAGACTGGATTGCAGTTTTTCTGTAGATGAAAAACCCGGAACACTTGAAACAGCCATAAAATCAATATGCGAAGATGCACTTACTGCTGTCAATCAGGGGGCAACTGTCCTTGTGCTTTCTAATGCTCATCTGGAATTTGAGAAAGCATCAATTCCAAGTCTATTAATCTGTGGGGCAGTACACCAATATTTGATTTCTACCGGTAAAAGAAAGGACGTTTCATTACTGATGGAAGGAGCTGATATACTGGAGACACATCATTATGCAACTTTATTATCGTTTGGAGCGGATGCAGTTTTCCCAATAACGGCATATCATATTGTGGAGGATCAATTTTCAGGTTTGGTAAAAGATGCATCCTATAATTATAAGAAAGCAGTAGAGAAAGGATTACTCAAGATAATGTCCAAATTGGGAATTTCTACTATATCTTCTTACAAAGGGGCTCAGACATTTGAAGCGGTGGGAATCGCAAATGATGTAATTGAGCTGTGTTTCAAAAATACGGTAAGCAGGATCGGAGGTATGACGCTGGATGATCTTGCAAAGGAACAATTAATAAAACACAGGATTGCATTCAACCATGAAATCACAGATCTGCCGGATCTGGGTAACTATCAATGGAAAGGCAACGGAGAATATCACCTTTTTAACCCTGAAACCATACATCTCTTACAATATTCTACCAGGAGAGGGGACTACAATCTCTTTAAAAAATTCTCAGCAGCAATTAAGAATGGATCAGAGAAGGCTTGTACAATCAGGAGCTTTTTTGACTTTAAGAAAGGTAAGGAATCCATTCCAATTGACCAGGTTGAACCTGTAGAGCGTATATTTTCAAGATTTGCTACAGGTGCAATGTCATTTGGGTCAATCAGTTATGAGGCACATACTACATTAGCCAAAGCCATGAATAAAATAGGTGGAAAAAGTAATAGTGGAGAAGGAGGAGAAGATGAAATCAGGTACAAGCCGGATGAAAATGGTGACAACCTGATGTCAGCCATCAAGCAGGTTGCTTCAGGAAGATTTGGAGTAACGATTAATTATCTGGCTCATGCCAAAGAAATTCAAATCAAAATGGCTCAAGGTGCTAAGCCTGGTGAAGGAGGACATCTGCCAGGACACAAGGTCAATGATTGGATCGCTAAAGTAAGACACAGTACACCTGGAGTAGGATTAATATCTCCTCCTCCACACCATGATATATACTCAATTGAGGACCTTGCACAATTGATTTATGACCTTAAAAACGCCAATCCGGAAGCGAGAATTAGTGTGAAGCTGGTATCGAAAGCCGGTGTAGGGATTATTGCTTCAGGAGTGGCCAAAGCCCATGCGGATCATATCCTCATATCTGGTGCTGATGGGGGAACTGGGGCATCACCTCTCTCTTCCATCAGGCACGCTGGATTACCATGGGAGTTGGGACTTGCAGAAACTCACCAGACGCTGGTAAAAAATAAATTGAGAGACAGAGTTGTGATTCAGGCTGATGGTCAGATCAGAACAGGTAGAGATCTGGCGATAGCCACCCTGCTTGGAGCTGAAGAGTGGGGGATAGCTACTGCTGCTCTTGTAGTAGAAGGGTGTATCATGATGAGAAAGTGCCATCTAAATACCTGTCCAGTTGGAATTGCAACCCAGGATCCGGATCTCAGGAAAAAATATGAAGGTAAGGTAGAACACCTGGTTAATTATTTCACATTTATGGCAATGGAGCTAAGAGAAATAATGGCTTCTTTGGGTATCAGAACTGTAGATGAGATGATAGGTCGATCAGATCTACTGAGAAAACGTGATGGTCTGGATCACTGGAAGTGGCAGAACATTGATTTCGAAAAAATCTTTTACAGACCTAAAAATGAAGAGGGTCAGACTCTTTATTGTTCTAGAGAACAGGAGCATGGACTGGAGGAAGTTCTGGATCGAAAACTAATCAAGTATGCTTCTCTGGCGATTAGAGATAATATCAACATCAACAGTGTATTTGAAGTACAGAGTACAGATCGGGCAGTCGGAACCATGCTATCTCACAATATTGTCAAAGAATATGGTGGTGAAGGAATGGGAGAGGATGCCATATCATTTAGATTCAGGGGATCAGCAGGCCAAAGTTTTGGTGCTTTTGCGGTCAGTGGTTTAAAAATGACCCTGGAAGGCGATGCCAATGATTATATCGGAAAAGGATTAAGTGGAGGAAAAATAATTGTTGTACCTGATAGGGATGCACAGATCCAACCCTCAGAGAACATCATTATAGGTAATGTAGCATTGTATGGAGCTACATCCGGAAAAATCTTTATCAGAGGACAGGCAGGAGACAGGTTTTGTGTAAGAAATTCAGGAGCGATTGCGGTAGTGGAAGGAACAGGTGATAACGCTTGTGAATATATGACCGGAGGAAGAGTTGTCATACTGGGGGATGTGGGTAGAAATTTTGCGGCAGGAATGAGTGGTGGAATTGCATGGATTTATCATCCGAGTGACAATTTCTTTAAGACCTACAATAGAGAGATGGTTGTAACTGAAGATTGTCCGCCGGAGGATCTTGTAGAAATCAGATCTCATGTAAGGGAGCATTTTTCCCTTACGGGAAGCATAACGGCACTGGAGATATTGAGTAATTGGGAGGAAGCTTCTAAGTTTTTCTTGCGGGTGATACCTACTGAGTATAAAGCAATTCTTGAAAAATCACAGAAAGTCTATAATGGAATAGGATCAGAGTCTAAAGTTTATAAAAAGTAATCATGGGAGATATAAAAGGATTTAAAAAATATGAAAGGATTCTTCCACCAAAGCGGGAAGTTGAAGATCGGTTAAATGATTGGAAAGAAATCTACCTGGATTCTGACGCACCTGAAATAGATCAGCAATCTGCCAGATGTATGGATTGTGGTATTCCTTTCTGTCACTCTGCATGCCCCCTCGGAAATGTAATTCCCAAGTTTAATGATGCTGTTTATCAAAATGACTGGAAACTCGCTTATGAGGTTCTGGCTTCCACCAATAACTTTCCGGAATTTACAGGAAGGATATGTCCTGCTCCCTGTGAAGGATCTTGTGTGCTAGGAATCAACAATGATCCTGTCACCATAGAGTACATAGAGAAAATGATTATTGAGAAAGCTTACGAAGAAGGCTGGGTTACTCCTGATTATCCAAAGAAGAGGTCGGGTAAAAACATTGCTATTGTAGGATCAGGACCTGCAGGATTGGCAGCGGCCGATCAATTGAATAAGCTGGGACATGAAGTTACGGTATATGAAAGGAAAGACCGCGTCGGCGGATTGCTCCGATATGGAATTCCGGATTTCAAATTGGAGAAATGGGTGATTGACCGCCGTTTGGAAATCATGGAAGCATCAGGAGTAAACTTCGTTACCAATGCATACGTGGGAGTTAATGTTGAAGCTGATGATTTACTTAAAGACAATGATGCTGTTTTACTCGCCGGAGGAAGCACCATTGCCAGAGACCTCAACATACCCGGAAGGGAAGCTAAAGGTATACACCTTGCAATGAATTACCTGGAAGAGAACAACAGGAAAGTATCTGGTGATGAGATAGATGATCCTATTTCCGTGAAGGGTAAAAATGTATTGGTGATAGGAGGAGGTGATACCGGATCAGATTGTATCGGTACTTCCAATAGGTTGGGAGCAGCTTCTGTTCAGCAGATAGAAATCATGCCGATGCCACCACAGTTCAGAACAGAAGATAATCCATGGCCCCAGTGGCCATTTATATTGCGTACTTCCTCATCTCATGAGGAGGGCAGTGAAAGGTCATGGAATGTATTGACCAAAGAATTCCTGGTCAATGAAGATGGATGGCTCGAAGGGATAAAATTGGTAACGGTGGAATGGCAGTATAATGAAGTAAAAGGGAGATCAGAATTTGTTGAGCTGAAAGGCACAGAGAGGGTTTTGGAATGTGACTTAGCGTTTCTTGCAATAGGTTTTGTACATCCTGAGCATGGAAAGATGCTTGAAGACCTTGGCGTCAAAGTAAATGATAGAGGCAATGTATCAGATCTGAATTACCAGACGAGTAATCCAAAGGTATTCGCTGCGGGTGATATGCGTAGAGGCCAGTCTCTTGTAGTGTGGGCCATTTCTGAAGGAAGGGAGGCCGCGGTTGCTTTGGATGAATATTTGGATCAATCTAAACCCATAAAAGTCAAAATACAGACCAAGAAGAGGAATTTACTTGAAGTCTAGAATGAGATGACCTTAAAACTTTGAGCAATTATTCCTGAAATCGTAACAATATGAACTCCAGGTTGTAACTCAGGAACTGATATTAGGTTTCTTCCTTTGTTCAACTTTCCACTTAAGATGACTTGACCGCTCATATTACTTACAGTAAAGATGTTGTGTTCATCCTCATTATCAATGATCAATTCCTCGGTTGCAGTTCTTAATAATACACTTGATGTAGACAATGGGTTGGTATAAGAAACAATTTCACTGTAGCTGAATGAATTATCGAAGTCTACTTGTTTAATTCTGTAGTGTGAAATACCATTGAGTGGCTTGCTATCCCAATATGCGTATTCATTTTCTACTTGAGAGGTCCCCAATCCATTAATAGATCCGATTTCTGTCCATTTTATTCCATCCTTGGACCTTTCAATAGAGAAGTAATCATTGTTTAGTTCTGACTTTGTTGACCAATTTATGATTACACCATCATCCTGTTTTAGATAAATCTGACCAAAAGTTACTGGAAGAGAAGTGCCTGAGTCATCATATGAACAATCTACTG
>JABDLO010000200.1 GCA_013002995.1 Saprospiraceae bacterium
TTGAGACCTATGATTGGGCTGTACAATTTGGAGGATTGATATATATTCCAGTTTTCACCCAACAAGGTTCTAGTGATAAGGGTGTAACGGAAGCGGATGCATTATTTTATGAGGCGACCATCGATCCGGAAAATGGTTATCTTTTTACTACCGGTCCGGCTACAGAAATGGAAATGGATCTTTGGCTGGCCCAGGCGACCATACTTCCTTCGAGCACCTTTTCTATGGGCTATAGTATAAAGGATGAAGCCATCATCACTCGTGCTGTTATCAATGCAAATATAGGAATAGGTGGTTCATTGGGTGAAAAACTGGAAGTTAATTTACCAGAGTTGGGTGTAAGGCAACTCACAGTTCAGAATATCGGAACTCCTATTGCATTAAATACTTCTCAATGGGAACTCTCATCTTCAGGTCCTGTGAATGTGGGAGTATTTGAATTTGGGATCAATCCCGGGGATACTTCTACTTTGTCAAGTGCTACCGACTCGAGCCTGCCTCAACCCTCTTCCAGAATTGATATAAAATCTTATGTCAAACTAACCAAGACTGAGGGCTTAACCGGACAGGGAGGGTTTTCAGTGGAAGGAGAAATGGTGCGCAATGGTGAACTGGATCAGTGGGTCAATAAAGATTTTAGATTAAAGGACGTCTATGTTCAGGGAAGGAATGTGATTCCCGGAATAAAATACCTGGAGGGATCACTGGGGTTTTATGAAGAGGTTCCTGAATATGGTACAGGTTTTAGAGGGGCACTCACGGTTGAAATGCAAAGTGTGCTGGATCAGGTAAGAATGGTAGCACAATTTGGAACATATGAAAACAGAGGGGATTATAAAGATTACTATTTCATTGATGCCTCGGCAACTTTTGCTGATGGAGCCCCACTTGGAGGAGCGATTTATTTAAGAGGAATCGGAGGAGGATTTTATCGGAATATGATAAGGCCGGAAGGTATAGAAGCATTTAGTCAGATCAAGTTGGATCCCATCACTCCTACCTTTCTGAATTCCGCAATTGGGGAATCGTTGAGCGGTGTAAGATATCGGGTTGATAACAGTGCTGAATCTTTTGGCTTTAAAGCGCTGACGATTTTATCCTCTCCCCCGGTCGGTCAAAGAGCAGGGGAATTGAATGGAGAGTCTACCCTTTTCAATGCAAACCTTGAGTTGGGAATGAATTTCAAGAAAACCCACGGCTCGGATGGTTATGGTTTACAGATGATATACTTTCAGGGATTGGGTCGGTTTATGGGTGACATTGATCTTGGAACTAAGATTAAGCAGATTGTATCGGAAGGAACCATTGGTGAAATATCTGGAATTTCACAAGATCATCTTGATTTTAATCCCAGTACAGATCGTCCTAAAGGTTCTGAACTTCCTGTTCCTGATGCCGCTGTTAGTGCTCAGGTTTTAATGCAGATTAAGCTCGACTGTCCTGAGGTTCATGGACTTCTTGGTGTTTATCTTAATGCCGGAATTTTATATGGTTCTGCATTTGCAGACATGCTGATCAGAAGAGGTTGTAATCAGGAAGGAAGTGATCTGGGCATCAGGTGGCACGTCTTCTTAGGCAGCCTCGAGCAACCGATTTTATTAGGAATCAATGTACCCATATTGGGTGAACTATTGACCATAAAATCTTATCTCATGGCTGGGAACGAAGGCATACCTACCTCACTCCCACCTCCTATGGACTACGTCAGCATATTTGATCAGGAATTATTAAATGAGAAATATGGGGGTTATCCCGGTGGACCTTATCCCAATCCAGCTCCAGCCAATCGGGGAAGTGGGTTTGCAACCGGTATGGCACTCAAAGTAGGTACTCCTCCTGAAGGCCTGAAATTTTTATTTATGTATGCAACGCTGCAGGGAGGCCTGGGATTTGATGTAATGCTGGCCAACAACATCATCAGTGAATGTTATGAATCAGTGGGCATCAACGGATGGTATGGCAGAGGTCAGGCATGGCTTTATGCCAATGCTGAAATCGGAGCAATTGTAAAACTGGGCTTTCTTGAATTCAGGATCAAAGCATTTCAGGCAGCAGCAGGGGCCATGTTAAGGGTTGAAGGACCTAATCCATTTTATGGTACCGGCAGGCTGGATGCAAAGCTGAATCTCCTGGGTCTGGTGAATGCGGGATTAAAGTTTAAAGTAACTGTGGGGTCATCTATAGAAGATGCATTGCCGGATGATTGTGCACCCCCGGTGAGCCCCCTGGATATGCCCATCATCCAGGATGTCTATCCGTTATTACCCGGTAGCGCCGGCCAGTATCCTGCCAATACTTCATTTATTGTAGAACTCAGCTATCAGTTGGATCAGATCATCACTGATCCAGAGAACCCAAATAAGAAGTATAGGATTGCATTACCAATGGATAAAAATATAACCTATTCTCATACCACTGAACCGGGAGGTGATATCGTTTTGGTTATCGATGACGATGAACAACCGCAAGGTGGTTCCAGTCCAGTGATAACCACGCTTGAATTCCCAACGTGGTTTTCAATCAAAGATGAATCATTGAAGGATATTCCATACACTTATCGACTCTACCCAAATGCCTTTGGTGGAACCAATATTCTGGTCACCCCTTCAGAATTGCTTACCGGAAACGAAAGTGTCATTATAAGACCAAAAGCATTCATCCTTAATGCCATTCCGATTGGTGGTGGATATCAATACAACATTGAACAAGGATATATAGAGGACCCGGTATATACATTCAGGATTTTACCCAGGATTGAAGATTACATCATCCATGAATCAGAAGTACTTTATTCTTATCCCTTACGAGAAATGGACCATTTTTTACGCGGAGAAACAGCTTCAATGAATATTACTGAGAGTTCCATTAAGCCGGCCTATTGGATCACATTAAATAAGTCAAAGCCATTTATATTCGAGAATATACCCGATGGGTTGGATATCAAAGGAAGGATGATCGATGAGGTGGGCAATCAAGTGGGAGGATTTATGGACGTGGACAGGGCGAAAAATGGTAAGCAGGAAACATACATATTCAGTAAGAACAATTCGATTAAGAACGATGAAAATTATCAGTTGGAATTGGTTTATCTGAAGGGTTCCGACGTAGAAATGATCCTCTATCAATTACCCTTTAAGGTAAGTCAATTCAATACAATGGGTGAAAAACTAAATACTTACCAATTATCCTCATACCAATACATCGATTTAGATGGTGATCCTTATTGCCAGGATGACGAAATGAATTTTGTCTTTCGTGGTCAGGAAGGAATGGGTGAAATAGAATTAAACAATGATGTCATACAGGCCATGTACAGAAGGGGAGCATGTGAAGGAATGGGATGGATAACAGATCATAATGCATCCTGCAATATTTATAAATCATATGACTTTATCTCAGGCTTAATCAATCATGATGACCACCCTGCTTATTCGATTGAGCTAACAGATGGAGGTGAAAATGAATTTATCCTCAAAAGCCAATTGCCCGCAATCATTTTTGACCTCAATAACTTGCTCTATCAGATCTCAGATTGTGGTGGAGACGGAGGAAGTGAACTTCCCAAAGGATTAATCAATCTTCTTTGTAGTCCAGATTATACCTTTCCCGGTAACGCGAGTGGTTCATTCTTTTCTATAGTAAAATACCGTGTTTTATTAAATGGAAAAGAATATGCCAATGAATACGATTTCCAACTTAATACCATTGATCCATGAGGTGGTCGATGATTTATATTATGATGATGCTGTTTATTTCAGATGGTATTTCCCAATCAATCATGATGTCGGCTTTCCCTTATGCTGATACGGTCCGATTGATTTGGCTCCCAGATGGATTTGATACGTGGGAGGATGGAATCGAAAAAGGATTTAAATTGTACCGATCTACCATCATGGGCGAAGGAATATTAACGACACCTGAAGAACGACAAAATTCCAGGGTGTTAATTGGGAGCTTTATGTGTGAAGAAAAAGATTCCTGGATATTAAGCCTCGATACTACTGATCAATGGGAAGTATTGGCTGCCGGAATGGTGTATGGAGATTTTGAAGAAGAAACACCACCATCTGAAAGATATAAACTCGGCTTCATGACAGATATTGAGGTGGGTGAAAGCAATCGATATTTGTTTAACATCATAGGAGCAAGCAATTCGGTGGTTGCAGCTGAGAAAATGGGTTATGCTTACACAGATACAGGTTTAAAAGAAGGAAACCTATATCAATACGAAATAAGTCTGGGTGAATCAGAAGAGATGATTGGAGAAATAGTAGTCCAAGCTGGAAGGAAACCTAAATGGAGAAAACCTGAAGCCTTTTTTGCAGAGAATGTTTCAGATGGAATAGTGATTATGTGGGGTACGCTGGGTGAATACATCAACTACACGATTTACCGGTCTCTAGATGGACAAGACTGGGAGATGCTCAATGATGTTCCTGTAATGACCGTGGAAGGGGTCGACGAGGGAACCTACTTAGATCAATCTGTCAGGGATAATGTAAATTATCTCTATCGGGTACGAGGTAAAACCATATTTGGAATTTGGGGTCCGTATTCTGAAGCGACATTAATTAAAAGGGAGGCTCAATCGGAAGAAGGAATCATTTCAATTACTTCGTTTGAAGAAAAAGCAAAGGGGTTTAAAATTGGGTGGCGGTATGATGGGGAAGCTCAATTAAGTGATTTACAGGTATTGTTTTCTGAAACTTATGATGGACCTTTCAGGGAAGTACCATTTTCAGAAGTTGGCGGCTCTGAAAGCATTGAAGTTTCTGAAATTTTAGGTTCCGGTTATGTAAAGCTATCAGGAGAGGATAAATATGGGAGGATGATTCAATCCGTCAGGCGATTGTATAATCCCATTGATGTAACGCCTCCATCTCCACCTCAAGGGCTGCAATGTGAAGTGGATACCCTTTCATCCAAAGTTGTTTTAAGATGGGATGCTGCAATTGAAAATGACTTTCTCGGATACAGGGTTTATTTCAGCAACCAGGAAAATGGAAATTATGTGGATATGGGGATGGGAGTGATCGATTCAGTAAAATGGGTATTGCCTGTAAAATATGAAACCAATGGAGAATCACTGTTCTTTAATGTACAGGCAGTGGATCAACGGTATAACGCTTCAGTAATGGGTGAAGCGTGTAAGGTAATTCTTCCAGACAGAAGATCACCTGCCGCTCCGCTGATTAGAAAAGTCAAGGATCAGGGATCTGATATCGAAATTGAATGGGCTGTCAGTCCCAGCTGGGATGTAACTGAGCACCTGCTGGAACGCAGAGGAGAAAATTGGAGCCCATGGGAAACATTGATCATTGATAAAGAGGAAGGTGACATCCGATTGTATCGGGATACAATGGTTGAATCAAATAAGATCTATTACTATCGTATAGGAGCTAAAGACCGCAGTGGCAATATTACATACAGTCAAGTGCGTTCAGGAAAAATCGGAGGCTATGAATATCAATTGGGGATTGAAGCATTGACATCAAAAGTTGAAAATTACAATGTCACTTTATCATGGCAATCAGCCACACCCGGAGCTTTTAAACGTATGATCTTATACCGGCGTATGAATGATGAAGGATGGATTACATTCAAAGTGTTCAGTCAGCAAGATCTCAGAACCATGGTGAAATATGAAGGTGTTACCTGGAATTATCAATATACTGACCAATCGGAAAGCAAGTCCCATCAGTATCAGTATTCCAT
>JABDLO010000019.1 GCA_013002995.1 Saprospiraceae bacterium
GAATCCAGGCGTGTGAGCTTCCCTGTCATAACGTTGTCATATAAAATAATGATGGTGGACTGAAAGATCTCTCGAGCTTCTTCGTGGGTGACCTGGTACTTGGATCGCAACCACATTTCACACGCATCCCGGTGGGTTTTATACACCTCTTTTAACGCATTGTTTTCGTCTTGCTTGATGTAGGCAATCCAGTCCATTGGGTTCTCGACCTGATAATCAGGATATTAAAATAGGAAGAAAATCAAGCCTATCCAAGAAAAAGTTGAATGCTTAAAGGTTACCTAACCAAGATTCTTTCATGAAAGCAAAAAACAACGCGCCATGAAAACAATCAATTTTCTGTTTTTATTATTAACAATGACCATCACCTTATCAAGCCAATCATACGTGGGATCCATCAGCGGAGGAGCCTCCATAAGCACTTTTGATTATGGTTCACAAGTAAATGGTGTAAGTGATTTTGACAACTCAAGAAAGGCGGGCATAAATGCTGGACTGAACATAGGTGTAGATACCGGATCAGAGGCAGTGACATTTATGCCTGGCCTATTCTTTCAACAAAATGGATCGAAAGAATACTATACAGACTTCAATCAAGTCATTAATGATTTCTCTGTAAATCGAAATGTCAACCTGGACTATGTAGGAATGGCTTTCCCTATTGAATTTCAGATGATCAATGAAGACTATACAGGATTTATGGCGAGTGTGTGTGGATTTGTAGATTATGCGGTATCCGGGTCTATTGATGATGATTTTTCCTCTTCAAGTGAAATTGAATTTAACAGTGTCGGGGATAGAATAGATGCAGGGTTTCAATTGAACTTCAGTTATGTATTTTCACCGGGAGTGGCCCTTCAATTTGGTTATTCAAAGGGTATTAAGAATATTGAGTTTGCTGAGGCAGCCGGATATTCATCTGCTGATTCGGAAGATGAGTATTTAATCAATAATAATGGCCTTACCCTAAAGTTTTTATACCTGGTAGCGGAATAATAATTCAATGAGTTTAATATTTAAGCGAAGATCTGAATAGAATGGGATGTTACCTAGATAATCAGCAAATTGAGCTCAGGAGAAACTCTATTTTATCAGAATGACTGAGATAAGATAATTTCTAAGAAGAGGGGCATTGAATTTAATTTTGACTGCTTTTGTCGTGTCAACCCTTTCTAATTTCCCTTGAGAAGGGAAATGCAAAGGGCCAAAATTAAATTCAATTTAATATGTTCAATTTGGGCTTTTACCAAATAAGAGTAACATTTTTCAACTATACAATAAGCAACTAATTGAAATCTAGACTACAGCATTGCTGATTTGCGTCAGCAAATCAATTGAACGGATTGACTTCATGCGAAGCATGAAAATTGAACTCATTGAAACAACTCACCCCCCATACTTCAGAAACTTAGCTTCTACAATCTTATTAGGGTCGTAGTCATCCTCTCCACTTGAAGTGTTCTGGCCTACACTGACAATTAATATGGCATCAGCACCCACTTCACGAGCCTTCTTGATGAGTTGCTCTCGGATGGAATTCAGATCGTCTGTCTCAAAAACGTCTCCTTCATTCCTGGCAATTCCCATGACCCGGTATTCCTTATCGATGTCTCCCTGGTCGTAGTAAACGTCCACATTAAATGTAGGATTATAAGAATCTCCCATATAGCTGATCTTAGGCGAACAAGCAGCGACTATTATTATCATTAAGAAAAAAAGAATTGATTTTTGCATTAGGATTATTGGTTTAGTTAGATACCTTAAAAATACTCACGATAATTAGTAAAATCCATTAATTCAACCGGATTAACTTACTGTTATATCGTATTTAATATGACCTTAACGGTTCACGGCATATGGTGACATTATGTAGGATCGAGAACCTGGCAGATACAAGATCCGATTTATTCTACGATCATACGCTTTACTATTCTATCACCGGTTGAAAGCATCACCTCTACAAAATATACACCAGATAAAGCCAGGTTCTCCTTGATGTTCATGGTCAAAGAAAATGCATCAACCGGTACCTTCACCATTGTTCTTCCAATAACATCATAAATTCCAACCTGATCAATCCTTACATGGTCTAATCCGGAAGAAATGGTAACAAAATCGCGTGCTGGATTGGGGTATAAAGATGCAGCCCCATTTTCCATATGGGGATTATTGGTAGATGTGGACGCATCACTTAATTTTACTATCCATACATCGTCACTTCCCTTATAGCCTTCTATATCTCCATCTTTGGAATTGGTATGACCTGCCAGGACAATACCATCAGGCGCCGAACTGATATCAGGAAAAGAAAAAGTACTGGATAAAGGTTGTTCAAACCTTGTTCCACCAATACATTTGCTCCACTGATAATTACCGTTATAATCTGTGTTTACAATCCATATATCCGAGTTACCATGATTGTCTTCTACTTGTCCATCCGTTGAGGATGCAGAACCAAAGACATATATCCCACCTTCATAATCCAGTAAAATGGACTTACCACTTTCTTCTCCAGAACCTCCAAACGATTTTTCAAACAATACTTTACCGGTTATATCCAGTGCAACCATCCAGTAGTCTGTAGTTCCGTGATTCGTGGTAATATCTCCGTCTTCAGAAAGAGACTCTCCTATCACCCAGATATAACCAAAAACCCATTCCCAATAAATATCAAAAGCCTGATCCCAACTGCTCCCACCCAATGCCTTTTGCCACAAAAGGTTCCCCTCTAAATCAATGGAAATCACCCAATAATCATAACTGTCATGATATCCCGTCACATCACCATCATCAGAATCAGTGTATCCGGCAATAAATACGCTTTGATTGTGATAAAGGCTCATACTGTTCGGAAAATCCAGTCCTGAACCGCCATAGCATTTTTGCCAAAGCATATTACCATCGTAGTCAAGCTTTACCACCCAGAAATCACCAATGCACCCAGTACCTTCAAGGTCGCCATCCACAC
>JABDLO010000276.1 GCA_013002995.1 Saprospiraceae bacterium
ATTTACAACAGGCTTCTACTATTATTGCAGCATTTGTGTGGATGACTTCTCAGCGCGATGAGAAGTTGCCAAGAAAAGAATTGGATGAAGACTTGAAGATGGCAGGAACGAAATAGAATAAAAAAAAGAGCGGTCAATATCAAATTGATTCGCTCTTTTTTTTTAGATAGATTTTTTTCTAAAATCCTCTAGCAGCTGTAAACTTGGATATCATTTTACCACTGGGCGTTACTGTTAATGTCCCAGAATTTTCTTGGAAGCCAACACTGAACCTTCTTACTCCTTTTTCTGGAACAAAGCTACATCCTTCAGGAGCCTGATACAATACTGTCCACATAACAGTTTCTCCATCTTTTCTTTGCCAGGTAGAACTAATTTCTGGAATATTTCCACATGAACCAGTCAGTAAGACAAAGCCAACATTTTTTGTAATTACTACTTCAATTCCATTGTTCTCATCTAGTGTACTCGTTTCTGGTGAAGTAAAACTAGACATAATAACTACAATTAACAGTGCAATCAATGAACCGAAAAAGGGGATTCATAAATGATTTAGTGTCTTAATTCTCATAACAATAAGTTTTAAAGAGTTAAATAATTACAATAATATCCTACTTCTTATTGGCTTTATTGGTAACAATTGTGTAAGTAGTAATTGTTAATGAGTAAGTGGTAGTTTTTGAGGATTTTCTGAAAATCTTATCTCTTCAACAAAATTGATGAAATCAGACTAATTATAAATCCAATTAGAAATACTGTTACAAACATTACTATTCCTTGAAACCAGGGTGCATAGATCAACTCTTCCATTGGCCCCAATTGCTCCTGAGCAGCTTCCCACTCTTCAGGAGTCATATTCTCTTGATACCATTTTAAAAATTTATCTCCCTGCAGAACAAAGAAGATCATTGAGTAAAGACCTTGAATAAAGGACGTAATGAATGAAACACCCAGACCAATTTTCATTCCCTGACCAAATGTGACTTGGTCTTTGTTTAATTTTTCCCTAAAATATTTTATTGCAAGTGGAACCGCCATTAAGGCAACTATGAAAGATGTATAACCAAAGGCTTCAGAAAGTTTAATTCCTTGGGGAGCAATTAAAAACCAGTTAATAAGCCCTAGTACAATTAGCAGACATCCTGAATAGAGTCCATATCTGATGATATAACTTTTCATGTGTATTGATTTAATGAAACAATACTCCAAATGAATATGAATATTTCAAAAATTATATCATACTAAAGTAGGATTTAATTACAACACCAATCAATTCATACTTAAGTACCATTGATAAAAAATATATTTCACATTAAAATGTTTTTATCACGAGCAATTTGAATGGCTTGTGTCCTCCTCGATGAATTAAGTTTACTCAGTACATTTGACACATGTGACTTAACAGTACTTTCTGATATAAAAAGCTGCTTACCAATTTCTTTATTGGATAGTCCTTTAGCCATTAATGAAAGTATTTCTAATTCCCGGTTACTCAATCCTGAAGTTTTAATTGCCTGTTCATTTGGAACAAAAGAAGACGATTCGTCTTTAGCTGGTTTTTGAAATAATCTGGATAAAACAATTCCAAGTATGATAAAGACTGCAGCGGAAATAATGAGGATCCATTCTTTTAGATGACCATTTGTAGACATATTTCCAGAAAGGGAGAATTTATTCATCTTGATTAATGCCAGAAAAGCTAATGCAAGACCACTAAATATGAAGATTGTCTTTCTCATTACAAACACTAAAATTAAGGATTTCCAACTTAAACTTTTATACCACCTTCAACTTCCACTTACCCTTCCTGAAGAGATAAATACTCATAGCTGCAAGGATGGCACTACTGATGGCAATAGCCCAGTACACTCCCGGTACTTTAATGTCGAGTGTAATGGCAAGCAGATAAGCAAGTGGAATCTGAATCAACCAGCAAGCAATAAAGTTCATGATTGTTGGAGTACGAGTATCACCTGCACCATTGAATGCCTGTCCTAAGATCATCTGATAAGCAAAGAAAATATAGGAAGCACATAAGATTTTTAACGCACTCACTCCGTAATCCAATACTACCGGATCTTTACTGAAGATGCCGATGATCCATTCTGCAATGAAGAAAAACAGGATGCTGACTCCAAAGAGGAAGTACATATTGTATTTTCCTGCCGTCCATACTGTGGTTTCTGCACGATCGGGATTGCCAGCTCCCAAGTTTTGTCCTACCAGTGTAGCCACTGCATTGGCCAGTCCCCAGGATGGCAAGATGGTAAATATGATTACCCGGATTGCAAAGGTATATCCGGCTACTGCCTGGCTTCCGAAATGATTGATGATCCTGATAAGAAATACCCAACTTGCAGTTGAGATAAGAAATTGCCCTGCTCCACCAGAGGCAATATTAATGATCCGCTTGATGATATCCCAGTCCAGCTTCCATTCAGGTATGGTCATTTTGATGGAAGTATTACCGTAGAATAAATGGTATACCTGATACACAACCCCTGTTCCTCTGCCTATAC
>JABDLO010000288.1 GCA_013002995.1 Saprospiraceae bacterium
GGGTCATAATCCGGATCATTAATAATATGTTCCACTCCCGCTCCAAAAGAGCAAATGAACTTAAGGTTGGGAAATGATGAGATCGTTCCTTTTGGCTGATTCCAGAGAATGGCAACCTCAACTTTACTTCTGTCTGCATCATCAATCCCAACAACGATGTCATCATCGACGAGTTCAAGCAACTTTTTTACAAAGACAGAAACATCTCGATCAGAAACTATTACGGCAATAGACATATGCTTTGATCTTAGGTTTATTTGCGATTAAAAATAAGGTAACTACTCAAGTATGTGCTTTCAGAATAAAAAATCAAGCAATTTTTAGTTAGACGAAGCTCCATTTCTTAATTAATAGTGGTGCTATTGATGAAAAATTAGCTGAAGTATAACGAAAAATTGACATTTTTTAACTGGAATTGACAATGCTTGAGTAGTTACAAAAATAGAAGGATTTGATACTTGGTTTACGAATTAGACATATCTTCCTTAACTTAATGAAAACAGCAATCTTCATAACACTGATTACAGTGACTTTCGTCAAATGGATTGATAGTCGACAAGAGAAATGGATCAAGACCATTCTGGATTGGTTTCCTGCAATCCTATTTGCATATGTGATACCCGCTGTAGTGTGTTATACAGGAGGAATGGATCTCTCAGGTGTTGAGCTTCACGGTTGGAGTAAAAACATCATTATGCCCCTGGCTATACTGACTGTAATGAGTGCTTTATCCTTTCGGCAATTAAAAATGATTGGCTGGAAGCCCATTGCAGTTTTTGTATCTGGTTCAGCGATAATTGCATTAATGCCTGTGTTTATTGGATGGGGATTGAAGTGGTTTTATCCATCTTTATTTGCTTCGGTATTTGAAGAAGGATATTGGCGGGGTTGGGTAACGATGGTCGGCAGTTGGATCGGAGGAAGCACAAGCCAGTTGGTCCTCAAAGAAATAGCTCAGTGTCCTGAAGGATTGTTTGTAACCATCCTGGTAATGGATAATGTAATGGTTAATATCTGGACCTTGTTGATGTTCCAGTTTATTAAGAAGAGTGATGGTTGGAACAACTTTTTCGGAATTAAGGATAAGGTAGTCGACTTCGTTCCTGATCACATCAGTGAGGATGGAGGATTGCGAGAGAATCTACTCACTGGATCGATTGTTATCGTCACATTAATCTTTAGTATTGTTTTCATCGAACCCTTCCTGGCTAAGATTCTCATCCTATCAGTTATAGGATTGCTCTTCGGCAATTTATTTAAATGGTGGAACCATACTTTGGTTTTGAGAGCAGGTGGCATATTGATCATCACCATTATGGCGATCCTGGGATTGAAATTGAAGTTTGAAGGATTTGCCATTCCTTTATCCATCATCGGGCTTTCTATATTCTGGTTGATATCTCACTATGTGGTCATGATCCTGGTGGCCTGGAAGTTAAATCTACACATGGCATGGATCCCAATTGCTTCCATGGCCAATGTAGGTGGAATCTCAACAGCGCCTGCGGTTACCTCAGCTTACAATGAAGAGTGGATGCCCCATGCCATTATACTTGCGATACTGAGTATGGTGAGTGGAACGACCTGGGGGTTGTTAACGGTGTGGTTGATTGAGACATGGATTGTTTAATATACTTTAATCCTTTCCTCCACCCTTTAGGGCGGGGAAAAGAAGAAAGAAACCTTGGGCTTGTTGACGGTCTGGTTAATTGAGACCTGGATGGTATAATTGAAGTAACCTTCGAGGTTTATGATTTTGCGATATTAAATTTGCTAAAAATGTACTAAACTCATTTCAATCCTTCAGTTATCGTCAAACCTCGAAGGTTTGAACGATAATCTTAACTTTAAATTCCTTTTTTCGTGAAAAACAACTTAGTTATCACCACGTATGATCTATAGACAGCTCTCCTTCTTTATTTTTACGATCAGTTGTATCGTCGCTTGTAAACAAGCCACTGAGTTAAATTCAAATTCATCAGAAACAGATTCAGAATATTACTCAGAGCAATACCGTCCACAATTTCACTTCTCTCCAGAGTCCAACTGGATGAATGACCCCAATGGCATGGTTTACTATGAAGGAGAATATCATTTGTTTTATCAATATTATCCCGATTCCAATGTATGGGGACCTATGCACTGGGGACATGCAGTGAGTACTGACATGGTGCATTGGGAGCATCTTCCTATAGCTTTGTATCCTGATAGCCTGGGATTGATCTTTTCGGGAAGTGCGGTGATAGATTGGAATAATACCAGTGGATTTGGAAGTGAAAGCAATCCACCTATGATTGCCATTTTCACCCATCATTTAATGGAAGGGGAAAAGGCAGGAAGAAATGATTTTCAGTATCAGTCCATTGCTTATTCTCTGGACAAGGGAAGGTCATGGACCAAGTATGAAGGTAATCCTGTTGTACCCAATCCCGGGATCAGGGATTTCAGGGACCCAAAGGTCATCTGGGATGAAGAAAACACTCAATGGGTTATGACTTTTGCTGCTTATGATAAGGTACGGTTTTATACCTCAAAAGATATGAAAGAATGGGAATTTACAGGGACCTTTGGTATTGATGGAGATGATCGGTTGTGGGAATGTCCCGACCTCTTCCCTATGACGGTTGAAGTCAC
>JABDLO010000289.1 GCA_013002995.1 Saprospiraceae bacterium
ACCCATGACTGTACCCACGGATATTAAAATCCAGGCAATTGTGCATGATCTTGTTTTGGGTGGCCCGATAGAGGCCTATACCAAGCCCTGAGTTAAATGAGAATACATTGTTATACACTTCACCCATATTGCATCCCACCATAAGCAAGGCATTTTGATTTTGGGTGATTCTATTTTCACTGATTGAAACCTTGTCACAATTCTTAAGATATATCCCAGCCCCAAATCTCAACCACTCATCTTCTTCATTATCGTGATAACTCAACCAATCGGAGATGTCTTCTCTTTCTCGGATGCTTTTCATCCGAGGTCTGTAATTGTAGGAGAAATTACAGTTTTCAATTGTCAATCCGGGAATGCTGTCAGCCAATAACCCGACTTTGAACCCACGAATGTTTAGATTTTTTATGGTAACATTAGAAGCATTCTCAACTTTTATACCCAAACCGGTAAAGAGATCCGGATGTTGATAATTGGTATCTCCTATGATTGTAGATCCATTGAAGTCAATAGTAAAGTTGTTTCCAGTTATGATAATGGTTGGCTCATCATAGTTATCAGACTCCAGGAAATATTTATCTTCTTCAATTGTAACTGATGAGTCAATAACCAATTCACATGAAAGCCTTACCTCATCTTGGCATGACGATAAAATGATACCTATTAATATCGATAACCATAAAATTTTATCATCCATTTACTAAAAATAGTGATTTACAAGTCAATATCCAGTCATTCATAATTGGTAGCATTTCATTTTACTATAAAATAGCTGGTTACTTCTTTTTAGGCATATTCAACTAAGAGGACAGATGAAAAATTGAAATAAGTAATCGTTATCCAAAATAACCAGTGGGAATTGATTGGATAGTATTAAATATTTAGCGGTAAGACCTATTTGTTGAGCCACTATTCATGATGACTTATATCAATGACAATTTAACAGGATCCCATTAAAATAAATTGAATAACTTGTAGGACAGACATTAAATTTAAGGTGCGATTTCGTTTAAGACCCATACTTGTCCTTTTAATTATAGTAATAATTTGGTCGACCATCAACAGCCAAAACCCCTATTACTTTAAAAAAATATTCACCACCAAGGATGGGTTGACCCACAATTACATTGTTGACATATGTGAAGACGATCAGGGCTTTTTATGGATTGCTACCAGGAGGGGAATATCTCAATTTGATGGTAGCTCTTTTAATGTCATTGATTCACTCCGTTCAGCAGAAATATGGGATATTTTTCATGACACAATCACCAGTAAAATTTGGATCAGCACTTCACAAAAAGGATTGATAAAACTGGATCCTTTTAACAAGACCTTTGAACAATATTTTCACGATCCATCGGATTCAACCTCCTTAAAATCCGACTTTCATCATCGTGTTACCATGCGTGATAATTTAGGTAATTTATGGCATGGATACGGTGTCTACGGACTTTCATTGATCAATAATGAAGGAAAGGTGCTTAAAGATTTTATTTTCAATGACAAAGACAAAAACACAAGGAATCTCAATAGTGTCACCAACATTTTACCTGTTCATTCGGATAGTACTTTATGGATAATAACTCTCGGGGGGGTAATAAAATTTAACACTATTTCAGAAGAATATCTGGTCTTCAAAAACACTGATATTGTACAGAAAAATCAATTCTGGCAGTCAGAAATAAAAGATGAGACTATTTACCTGGGAACCTATAGTCAAGGAGCATGGACATTTGATATATCTACAGAACAATTTGATTTTATATCACTCCTTTCGGAAGAACGCTCTGAGGACAATCCTAATCCGGAAGTTGTTCGCAATATATTTAAAGATGATTTGGATGATGTATTTATTTCCAGGGGTAACCAATGTATTAAAATGGAGGAAAGCAAACCTACATTTTTTTTAAGCTCAAGCAATAAAGTAACTATTAATCATCGCGATCAATGGAACAGGTATTATGGAATGTTAAATGGAGGTCTGGCCATCTTTGATCCTTACATCAACCAACAAGAAATCATCTATGAACTTCCGAAAGTTAGTGATAAGATTGAGGTGGTGGTCAATGATATATTTCCAATCAACGATGAAGAAGTCCTTATAGCAGCGTACGGAAGTCCAGGCATATACCATATCAATTTGAATTCAAATAAGATTGATATAATTCCTCCATCTGAAGGATTGGGTGCACATGGCTATTATCATGGAAGTGCCATTGCCAAAACCCAAGAAGGTAAATACATCATAGCTTCTGATGCATATTTTTATACATGGGAAAAAGGTCAACCAAACCTCAAAAAATTGCCATTAAAAGTATGGGACAAATCAATACCAAGGTTTAAGTCAATAACTGTAGATAATAATGGATCGATTTGGGCAGGCAGCCGGATCGGAGGCCTGGTAAATTTTGATATGGAATTCGGATATCAGGTATTCGAAAAAATAGACAATAATAAAGACTCTGAGAAATTAACATGGATCGAAGACCTCTTTTGCGACAGCGGGAATAACCTTTGGATAAGGAAAGGGAGTGGTTATTCCATCTACAATATCGATCAGGAAGAAGGATCTGACATCAATTATACCAAAGGTAACGAAAACAGCTATTACTCTATCAAGGATTTCGATGAAGACACCCTGGGTAGGGTTTGGGTGTTGGGTGAACATGGCTTAGGATTAACCAACCCAAAAAATTTAAAATCAGGTGTCATAAAAAATTATGATAAGAACTTTCACCCGGAATTAACTTTTATGGTGGAAATGACCAGGGATGATAAAGGATGCTTCTGGATATTAAAAGCAGATGGTGTAATCTTCTTTAACCCTTATAATGCTGAAATAAAATTTTATCATTCACGTCTAGGGGTTGGTGGATATAGAATAGAGCATATTGATAAAGGAACATTTGCTTTTTATAAATGGGAAAGAATCTTTATCGCTGACCTATCCTCATTGGCAACTACTGATGAAGTACCCAAGCCCTATGTTAAAAGTATAATAGTTAATAATTTACCTGTAGAAGTAAATAAAGGATCAAGATCCATTTTTTCTCATAATCAGAATAATATATCCATTACCCATGGAGTACAATCTTACTTTATTCCGGATATAGACCGTGTTGAATATCGCCTACTTGGATTAGAAGATATATGGCACACTCACATATCCAATGAAATAATCACCTATAACAATTTAAAGCCGGGCAGTTATAGTTATGAGGTAAGGGCCAGTAATACCATCAATCAAATAACAGGCACTTCAGCATATGAAATTAAAATTAAAAACCCCTGGTGGCAGACCTGGTGGTTCAGGCTCTTGGTTCTATCTATTATTTTAGGGTTGATCTATCTTATTTATATGATAAATATTAAAAGTATTAAGAGGGAACAAGCCATAGAAACCAGGATTTCCCAATTACAATTGAAAGCACTGCAATCACAGATGAATCCCCACTTTGTTTTTAATTGTCTGAATACTGTAGATGGTTACATAGCTACCAATGAGAGAGAGAAGGCATCTGCCTATTTGGGATCCTTTTCAAGATTAATCAGACGATCCCTTCAATATTCCAGGAAAGAACTGGTCAGCTTGTTAAAAGAACTGGAATTGATCACCAATTATGTAGAATTGGAAAGGGTCAGGATGGAAAATCCTTTTACTTATCATCTGGAAATAAAAAATGGATCTCTGGTGAAGGACCTTAGAATTCCTCCTTTATTGATTCAACCTTATGTTGAGAATGCAATCAGGCATGGCCTTAGCGGTAAAGGTAAGGATGGATTATTAACCATCAGTGACGAACTCAAGGCAGACAGGTACTACCTTTCAATCATTGATAATGGAAAAGGCATTGTTACAGATAAAGTGGTTTTTTCTGAGCTAAAGTCTTCTCTGGGTATGCAGATCACCCAGGAAAGGATTGACAATTTCAATAAGATCCATAACATGGATGTTGAAGTCAC
>JABDLO010000305.1 GCA_013002995.1 Saprospiraceae bacterium
CGTCAGAGCAACTGAATAGCATCCCTGTGATGAGGAAGGCAAGTATAATTTGATATGATTTATTGATGTGTTTCATTGTAATTTAAGTTTATGCGTTTTAAAATTATTGTTTGCTTTTAGATTCAACCCATGTGTTGATTGATTCTGAATTGCCTAATGTGGATTTAGGTACTTCTATGACGATGGAGAGTACATTAGTTCCTGCAAATGTATCCGCACCGGGATCAGAGAATCCAGGAGCATTTCCTGCTAAAATATCTGTGTAAGCACCGAGATCAAAGAAGAACGGATCATCTCTGGGTCCTGCAAAGAGCTTTTTTCCTCCGGAATTAGAAACTATAGCATTCTCTCCATATGCAGTGATATCAGCTTCAATCATATCCTGGCTATCGTCTATCATACTTCTTAGCCCTTGTTGTGAGGGAGCATATGGCCCGAAAGCATACATTTTTCCATCTCTTGGTATGGCTTGTATGACGAGATCCTCAATATTATCTCCATCATTGTCAATGTTGAATTCTATAAGTACATCTTCACTGAAATTAGCTCCTGAGGTAGAAGATGGACTCAATAATCCTTGCAGTGTTGCGACAAAGACCATATTGGAGGAGTTTTCCTCGCTTTGGAAAACATAAAAATCGGCAATGTCTGTTGCAGCACCTGTAACCGACGGAGCGTCGATATGGTCTGCTGACATTAAAATGAAAGAAGCCATCCCGGCAACCATCACTGTAAATAGATACTTTACTTTTTTCATAATTGATTGTTTTAAATTTGATTAATTTTATCAGCGTTCTTGATCGCCTTCACATTCACTTACGAGGATGTTTCAGTGATCGGATTTATTTATTTAAAATTCTAAAAGAAATACCATCGATATTCCTGAAATCATAGCATTGATTAAAGCCAGAGATGAAAAGGGGCTGGCAACACTTTATGATAAATACAGTGCTGCACTTCTGGGAATTATCATTAGAATCATCGGAAAAAGAGAAGTAGCAGAGGAGATACTCCAACAAACATTTTTAAAGATTTGGGATGGCATCGATAAATATGATGCGAGTAAGTCAACCTTATTTACCTGGATGAGTACCATTGCTAGGAATTCTGCTATTGATAAACGCAGATTGGTTTCATATCAAAATCAAAATAAAACCGATGATCTTGATACACACGTATCTCTGGTAGGAAATACTTCTACTAAAACACATCATATTGATGTTACACAGTTGAATAAACTCCTCGATGAAAAGTATAAGATCGTTCTGGACTATGTATATCTGCAAGGCTATTCTCAAAGTGAGGCAGCAGAAGCTTTGGAGATTCCATTAGGAACAGTAAAGACAAGAATAAGGCAGGCGATTAAAATACTTAGAGACGAGCTAAAAAATGAAAAAAACCTTTTTATAGGTTTATTAATCTTGATCATAATCTTATTATCGATATGATGACATTGGAACAAATAAGAAATTCCGGGCTCTTGGAAGCTTTTGTCATTGGCGACATCAGCCAGGATGATAAGATGGTTGTCATGGATGTTATTGCAAAATACCCGGAGTTAAAAAATGATCTTGCAGAGATTGAAAATGCATTACAGTTATATGCTTCTGCACACCAGGTAGAACCTTCAGAAAACCTGAAGGAAAACATCCTCAAACAAGCGAAAATGTCTGCTTCAACAAGCAGTGATGATCTTAAAACTCCTCCAGGTAATTCCTGGTATCGGTATCTATGGTGGATGGGATGGATCGCTCTTGCAGCAATTTTCTTCTGGAAAAACAATCAATTAAATCAACTGCAAGCTGAATATGACCAGCTTAGATTGGCTTGTGATTCCCTCCAGGAAATACAAGATCAGCAGATTAGGGTTTTTAACGACATCAGGGATGAGAACAATCAGATATTTGCAGTAAATGCTACAGAGAAATATCCTGATACTGACCTCTATTTGCATGTAAATGCAACGAGTAATACCAATTATATCCAGATTAAGAATCTTCCTCCGATCAACGCCAATCAGAGTTATCAATTGTGGTCCCTAAAAGGTGATCAAGCCATACCTCTGGATGTCTTTCAAGGTGAGGGCGATAATATTTTCAACGTTCAATTTGAACCGGGTACAGATGCTTATGCTATTACCATCGAGCCCCTGGGGGGACAGCAGACTCCTACCTTGGACGACTTAATAGGGGTCATTCCATTGTCATGATTTCCATTTTATTCCACAACCCATGCTTGGAATTTGGTTTTCAATCGGTTGATCTTCCAAGGTAGAATTAATAGCATTTCTTAATTCATCACCGGTCACAGGCTTCCCGTTTCCAGGAGTAGAATCATCCATGCGACCACGATATGTAAGCTTCATATCACCATTAAAAACATAGAAATCAGGGGTACAGGCAGCATCATAAGCTTTAGCTACTTCCTGTCTTTTATCATACAGGTAAGGGAATGGATACTTCAATATCTTTGCAACCAATCTCATCTTATCCGGATCATCATCGGGGTAATGCTCTACATCATTAGAGCTGATGGCGATGAAGGAAACTCCTTTTCTTTTATACTCATTGGCTAGGTCTACAAGCCCTCTGTTTATATGAATGACATATGGACAATGGTTGCAGATAAACATGATTACTGTGGCTTTATCGGACTTAAGATCGTCCAGGCTCATGTAATTCCCTGAAACGGTATCCTGAAGGAAAAAACGAGGCGCTTCCGTTCCCAACGGAAGTATTTTTGATTCTGTTAATGCCATTTTTATTTACATTGATGATTTATACCTAATACATACTTACTGACAACATCAATTGTTGTTGCCTGTTCGTGACCAAGAAAACCCTTGATCATTTCATTTTTCAATTCTTTAGCGGCCAGTTGAAGTAGGGGCTTTGATACAGGAGTATAAGACCAATGCCACTTTTCTTCATTATATCCTTCGGGTCTTTCACTTCCTTTCTCAGTATAGGGTTGACAATATCCATACTCATGAGCATGACCCAACATCCAATTGTATAATTTTAAACCTTCACCTTCCTCAAACCATCCGTTATTGAAAGAATTTAAATCAATATCAGTCCCCCAATGATGTCGTGACGTACTGGGCATACTGGAATATTCCAATATTTTCAATGCTCTTTCTTTAGGATCTTGAATGTCTGTTGCAGCATTTACACCATCTGATAGGATGGTTGTACCGTTCCATTTTCTTTCCCAGATTCCCTTCTGATAATCGAAGTTTCTTGCTGCAGATCTAATGACCAGGTTTATACTGTCTTTGAAAGCGACTTCATACATCCTTACGAAATCATTAAAAGCATCCTTCCTCATATACATACTATCTCTATCTGCATATTGGCGGGGAATAATGGTGAAATCTTTATGAGTAGTAGGATCGAATTGACCCATGATGTAAGATACCGGAACTTCAATGACTGGTTCTGGAACCTTAACGGAATAGACCTTACGATCTTCGTTCTGATTACCCTTACAGGAAATCAATGCCATTGCAAAAACGATGATTACATTAGTGATCATTGACGGGAACTTGTTGATTTTTTTCTTCATATCCAAATGAACCTTTCTCCTTGATTAATTGAACAATTACTGAAGGTAACTTTTCTTCCCAGGTATGGAGTCCTGCATGCAATTCTTTCAGAACTTCAGACGGGAAAATATGTAATAGTTTTTCATTATAGCCGTCAACTTTTACTACCTGCCTGCTATCCAGCAAATGCTTGTACAGGAATTTTATTCCATCAGGGACAGGCAGATTATCAGCAGTCATTAATTCTGTGCTGCCACGCATTAAAGCAGGATAAGCATAGATCTTCACTTTTTTAGTAAACAACTCTCCGAATGCTACGAGTAGTCTACCATCTTGATTCTCGTAATATTTTTCATTGATGATATCAAGCAATTCTCTCACTCCGATTACAATTCCAAGGTGTTGGATTTTAAAATCGTTTAAGTAATTGATCAGGCTTTGGTGGTTATTAACATTGGAAATGACTACGGTCTGACCCAGGGCACATAACATATCTGCCCGGTCAATAAAATCTTCATCAGAAATCCAACCAAATTCCCGCAAATAATCCAGGGTGATCTCTGAAACAATGAATGCATTCTTATCCTCGATATCTGCTTCATTCCGGAATTGCTCAAAACTGGTTTTAATAACATCCAGGGTTACTACTGTAGGTGGTTTAAAATTACCACGAACTACCATCAGGGATTTTTTATAGAGAAATTCAGAGGCATGAACACTTCTGGTTCCGTCAAACATGGTTACCTCTGTCAACCCATTCTTAACAAGGTACAAAGCCAGAAGCCTGTGATCTACATCATCGAAGTCCGGCCCTGTCAATCTGATGAGATCGATTTCAACCCGTGTTTCCAATGAATCTTTCAGTGATTTCACAAATTGTTCCGGATCCTGATTGTAATAGTAACAAGCGTATATCATGTTGACCCCGAGTACACCTATGGCTTCCTGTTGAAGCCTGTTGCTGTTGTCTTTCATTTTTACGTGAATGACGAGTTCATTGTATTTTCCATTTGGTGTAAGCTGGAACCTCATTCCCATCCAGCCATTGCCTTTGTGGGTCTTATTGTAATTAATAGCTGCTACCGTATCAGCGAACACAAAAAAACATCTCTTGTCATCTGCTCCTAACCGTTCCTCCATTAATTCCCACTCATGGTCAAGCATGGTATACACACGGTTCTCACACACGTATCTATTGGATGGCTCGGGCCCGTAAATCGCATCTGAATAAGTCTTGTCATATGCTGACATGGTCTTTGCGATGGTACCGACTGCAGCTCCTACCTGAAAGAAGTTTCTTGCTACTTCCTGTCCGGCCCCGATCTCAGCAAAAGTTCCATAAATATTTTCGTCTAGATTGATCTCCAGAGCTTTCTGTTCTGTCTTTTTGAATTGTTGCTTCATATCTTTGATACGTTCCACAAGGGTAGGGGGTCACAAAAGTAATGGCTTATACAGGCAATTAGGTTACAACGGCACCATTTTTAATAAAATTCTAACGATTTGACCCGCACAGATATATGATTTGATCTAAAGGTTGCAGATACAGCAGCTACCTTCATCATAAGATCCTACAATTTTATTGTTGCCATAACCGGGATACACCTCGGGAAGAAATATTACATTTCCTTCATCATCTGTGACTTCTCTATCATATCGTATGGTAACAGATGTATTGAGGGGTGCATAGTAATAAATCATCCACATATCAGATTCTTTTACACCGATGCATCCATTGGAATAAGCTTTTCCCAGGGTTACCGGATTGGTTGTGGGATGGATCAATTGTCCATGTCTTTGTCCGTTGATCTCCGGTTCAAGCCATGGAATCCTGGGGAGTTTGGTAATCTTACCATCATCGCGCTTTGTACTATAGTAGACACGATTATTGCTTGGATTGATATATGTAGGATCACGACTGATCCTTACAATTTTTCCTATTCCTTTCTTGGTTCTCAAGTCTATGGCCTTACCTGCCATTGCGAGATATTTACGACGGTTCTGACCCACCCTTACGGGAAATGTGTGAAGGATAACTTCACCAATCTTTATCCTTAAAAGAAATTCTGGAATATTAACATCAATGGTTACCATCCCGAAAAGAGCTTTTAAAGAATCAACAAAACCTGGACCCGGGATCCAGAGGGTATCATTACGTGATAATAACTTAATAGAAAGGGGATCTTCTATAAAAATATTTCTATCCTTCAATAAATAGTAATCAGTGGCCCTAAGGCTGTCAATGATCCAGGAGTTGCGATGTACAAGAGTATATTCATTGAGGTCGTAGCCCAATGAATCAGCTAAAGCCAGGGAAAGTGAATCCATATAATCCAAATAATCTTTCATATAGACATTTCTGTTGACAATAACCAAGTCATCAATGTGATGATCGCTGGATAAATTAATTTGCTGAATGGGATTGGATGAAGAGCGAGTATTGCAGGATATCAATAATGCAAAAATCGAGGTTACAGCGATTATTCCCAGGAATGGACTAAAGACTAGTTGCTTATTATTTTTCATCGGTATCCCTTCTACTTATGTCAACAATGTGGATAATCAATCAGTTCTTGATGATGGCTATGCACATTTTATTGATTACATTTGATATTACTCCCCCCTGACATATCTACTTTCTTGTTTTACGAGCAGGATAACCCCGTAGTAACTAGTGTTCAATGAAAAAATTAATTCTTCTATTTCTATTATTCCCAATCATACATTCAGTTTCTATTGCCCAGGATCTTCCATCGAAAAGTGAATTGGCTTCTTTTATGGATGGGACCATTAAAACCATAATGGAAAAGGAGCATATCAATGGAGTCACTGTATCAATCGTTCAACATGACAGTATATACTGGTCCAAAGGATATGGATACGCAGATTTAAAGAAAAACACAGAAGTAAATCCGAAAAAGACCTTGTTCAGGATGGGTTCTGTCTCCAAGTTATTCGTCTGGACAGCTGTGATGCAATTGTATGAGGATGGTCTGATCAACTTAGACGCTGATATTACTTCATATATAGATGATTTTGAGATTCCAGGTGGGTATGAAGAACCGATTACTATGAAAAATCTGATGACTCATACTCCTGGGTTTGAGGATTATTATTTCAATTTGTTCAGTTTAGATTCATTGCCTCCGGAATCCCTGGGTGCCAATCTTAACGAACATATGCCGGAGCGGGTCAGGCCACCGGGTATTCATTCCTCATATTCTAATCATGGAACTGGGATTGCCGCATACATAGTAGAAGAAATCTCTGGCATGAAGTGGGACGATTATGTCGAGCAGAAGATATTGAGGCCTTTGGGTATGAATATTACTTCGTTCAGGTATGTATTGCCTGATAGTCTGATGGATATTCAATCTAAGGGATATACCTATGCTGAAGGAGAATATACAAGCAAAGACTTGAAGGGAATACCTCTTGCCCCGGTCGGTCTGGCAACTACTTCAGCAGAAGATATGACTCCATTCATGCTGGCACATCTCAATAATGGAAAGTACAATGATTATCGGATGCTTGACTCAACTACAGTGGAGCTGATGCATCAACAATTATTCAGCCACGCCGATGGATTGAGAGGTATGTGTTATGGGTTTTTTAATCATTCAAAAAATGGATATAAAATCATCGGTCATGGAGGGGCGACAGAGTTTTTCTTTACTTATATGCTGATTCTTCCCGATGAAAAAACAGGCATCTTCATCTCTACTAATACAAGAGGAGGAACAAGTCTGATCCGTCAGGTTACAGACCATTGGATTGATCAATATTATCCGGATACAACTGCAGTAGACAGCATCCAACTGAGTGATACATATCTGGCTCAATTTTCAGGAAACTATATCTCTAATCGAAGGCCCAGAAATAGGGTGACTAAGATTTCAGTGCTATCCAATAACCCGGTAACGGTATCAAACTCTAATGGAAAAATAAAAACGTCGTCGGGAGGTGACACTCATATATGGTTTCCTATTGACAGCTTGTTATTTCAAAACACCAATAATACCTCAAGATTGTCATTTGGACAGGGTACGGATGATGGATTTGAGTTCTTATACCTTGATTCAAGCCCACATACTGCCTTGGAAAGGGTTAAAACTCTTGATAGTAAAAGCTTTAATATTTTTATATTAATGTGGAGTGCAGGACTAGGCATCCTTGCTTTGATATTATGGAGTTTTAGTGCCATTTACCGTCAGGTGCATAAAGTGAAAGACAGAAGGACACTACCCCTTTTATCCAAAACATTGGTTGGATTAAACTCAGTTCTTATACTGGCTTTTATGTTACTGGCAAGCACTTTGATGGCCTCCACTGATTTTGTATTCAGTGAACCGGGAAGTTATGCTTATGCAGTATTTTCTTTACCTATTATTATTGGGCTTGTAACACTATTGATCCTCTATATGTCAATTGTGCATTTTACTAAAATCGTAAAGTGGAGGTCTAGAATATTTTATCTGATGATTGCCCTGGGGATGGTTGCAGCAACTTACATGATGTACTATTGGGATTTAATAGGGTATAACTTCTGATTAACCATTACCTGATCAGAAGAAATACCCTATCAATAATTGTTTTATCTGGCAATTGCAGTAGCTCTTTTTTCGCGAATGACGGTGACTTTTACCTGACCGGGATATTGCATTTCATCCTGTATCTTTTGAGAAATCATAAACGCTAAGTCATCAGCATATTGATCACTCACTTTATCACTTTCAACAATCACACGCAATTCTCTGCCGGCTTGTATGGCATAAGCTTTCTGTACACCATCGTGCGCCATTGCAAGCTCTTCAAGCTCACCTATCCTCTTGAGATAACTCTCGAGAATTTCTCTTCTCGCTCCTGGCCTGGCTCCTGATATGGCATCACAAGCCTGCACGATAGGAGAAATGATGTTGTTCATTTCTAATTCATCGTGGTGGGCTCCTATTGCGTTAAGTACTACCGGATGCTCTTTATGTTTTTCTGCCATCTGCATACCTAGTAATGCGTGGCTCAATTCTGATTCCTCCTCGGCTACTTTTCCTACATCATGAAGCAGACCAGATCTTTTGGCCATCTTAATTTGCTTTGGACTCATTCCGAGTTCTGCTGCCATTGTAGCACATAAATTAGCAGTTTCAATGGAGTGCTTTAATAGGTTCTGACCATATGAAGAACGGAACCTCATCCTACCGACCATTCTTACCAGGTAGGGATGCAAACCATGGATGTCAAGATCAATTACAGTTCTTTCTCCGATCTCTTTGATCTGGTCTTCTAGTTGTTTTTTGACCTTGGCAACAGTCTCTTCAATCTTGGCCGGATGAATCCTGCCATCGGCAACCAATCTTTTTAATGACAACCTGCATATTTCTCTTCTGATCGGGTCAAAGCTCGAAATAATGATGGCTTCGGGAGTGTCATCAACGACGATTTCTGCTCCTGTTGCTGCTTCCAATGCACGGATATTACGCCCTTCACGTCCTATGATCTGTCCTTTAATATCGTCACTATCCAGGTTGAAAACACTTACCGTATTCTCAATGGTATATTCAGCACACATACGCTGAATGGTCTGGATGATGATTTTTTTAGCTTCTTTGTTGGCGTTTTCCTTGGCCTGAGAAATGGTGTCTTTTTCAATGGCCATTGCATCATTGGCAGCTTTATCCTTAACTGCTTCTAGAAGTTGTTCCTTGGCTTCAGACTCTGACATTTTAGCCAGGTTTTCAAGCTCTTTAATTCGGATTTCGTTGGCGTTGTCTAGTTCTTCCTTTTTACGGGAAACGATCTTTAATTGTTTTTCGAGATTTTGTTTAATGGTACTGAGCTCGGATTCCCGATTGTCAAGGTTTTCTTCTCTGTTTTTAAAGTCAGTTTCTTTTGCTTGAAATTCTTTTTCGAGAGCTTTAATGTGAATTTCTCTCTCCTTCATTTCAACTTTCTGTTCTGCCTTATAGGATTCAAAATTTGACTTTAAATTGGCAAATTTTTCCTTGGCTTCCTGAATCTTTCTTTGTTTGATCGATTCATTTCTTTGTTCTGCTTTCGAGACAATTTTCTCTGCTCGTGTTTCAGCTTCATTGAGCTTTCTCTGTACTGTAAGCTCAGCTTCTTTTATTGTAAGATCCGCCTTTTTATTGGCTTCATCAATTTTAGCCTGACTGGTCTTCTTAACGAGTATATTGGAGATTACATATCCAATAATAACTCCCAAGACCAATCCGCCAATGATTGCAAATAGTCCTTCCATTACAATGTAATTTATATATGAATAAATATATCCATGACCCACATCTGGGCATGGCATGTAAGAAAGAATTGAAAGGAAAACAAGTTAAGCGAGAGCTGAATCTACTAGCTGTTCGAGTTGCATGAGGCGGTTTTCAACCCCTTTGGTATCAGGATCTGATTTTTTGCCAGATCCTTCAAATGCTATAGTGAGTAAAGTCATGATAACACAATCAAGCTTGTCTTTATCAGCGTACTTTAATTGAAATTCATGTATACGTTGATTCAATTGCTTTTCTATGCCTCTTACGATGACTTCTTCTTCACTGGAAACCTTGATGGGAAACTTGCGCCCTATAATGGTTACGTCAATTTTATGTAATAATCCTTCACTCATCCAATCAAGATTCAAGCATATTGATACATTCTTCTACCTCTTCTATGTACTGGTTCAACTCATTTTTTATACGTAATAACTCCTCATCACTCTTACCATTTCCTACAGGTTCAGGGGAGTTATTGTTGGATAGCTTAATGTTTACTTCCTGTAATTCCTTCTTTAGTTTGTTATTTTCCGTTATCAATTCCTGATTTTCACCTTGAATACGGCTCATCTTTTGCAGAAGCTTCTGAATCTTCTGCTCCAATACATCCATTCTGGTGCTCAGGTCTTGCATAAATCAAATATAAGACTTTATTTGAATTCTAATTATTGTATTTATTGCCTCAATTACATCTTTTAACTTCTGATCTCAGCCTTTACATTTTGTTCCAGGACATAAATAATTTTCTTAATGATCTTCTCTACCTCTTTATCTTTTAATGTCTTGGTATCATCTGAAAAGGTAAATGAAACAGCATAGGACTTTTTCCCTTCTCCCAGGTGCTCCTCATTCTCATACACATCGAAAAGATTGATCTCCTTTACGTGTTTTTTATCAACACCATAAGCCAGTTTTCTGATTTCTTCAAATTTCACTTTCTTATCCAGAACCATGGCAAGATCTCGTCTCATGGATGGATACTTGCTGATTTCATCTACTTCTATGGTTTTGGTTTTCATGTTGAAGATTTCAGCCATACTGATTTCAGCATAAAAGACATCGGTTTTTAAATCCATTGCCTTGGCAATCTTGTGATGTACCTTACCGAATGAACACATTGTCCTTGTACCTCGATGGTACTTCACTCCATATTCAAATCTACCTTCTTCCAATTCACTGGTTTGATAAGAGGCTATATTCAACTTGGCAAAAACATGAGCGATGACCCGCTTAATGTCATAGAGACCTACTTGAGTCTTGCTGTCATGCATCCAGGATTCTTCATTTCTTGGTCCTGAAAGGAAAATGGTAAGGAATTCATCTTCTACATATCCTTCATCTCCTTTAGTAAATCCCTTGCCAAACTCATACAGCTTCAATTTCATATTCTGTCTGTAATGATTGTGTACCACAGACAATAGCCCGCTCACCATCATTTCAGGCCTCATGATATCCAGATGAATGTTGCTGGTATTATTTACATACACATACTTTGAAGGGTCGATGATCTCTAGTTGATCATAAATTCTTGATTCAATAAGTGACATTCCCATCATCTCATTAAATCCCTGGTGTGTGAGCAGCTCAGAGAGTTTGTCTCTTACGACATGATCAGGCTTCGTGACATCATATGAGATCTTGGTTGAAAGTTGTTCATCAAGCGGTACTTTATTAAACCCATAAATTCTGAGTATTTCTTCTATGACATCAACCTCCCTGGTTACATCTGATTTATCAGTTGGTACTGCAACTTTAATGCTATCATCTGTGACAGGTTCTATTTCCATGTCCATTGCACGAAGGATCTGGTGGATTTCATCTTTGCTGATTTCAGTGCCGATCAGTCCGGTAACCCGGTTATATCTAACTAGAATTTCTTTCCGCTCAATTTCTTTAGGATAAATATCTACAATATCAGAAACTATGGTTCCTCCTGCCAATTCCTTTATCAGTAAAGCAGCCCTCTTGAGTGCATAGACTGTTCTTGAAGGGTCACTGCCTTTCTCAAATACTTTGGCTGCATCTGTCCGCAGATTGTGTCTTGTGCTGGATCTCCTGATCCATCCTGCGTCAAAGTGTGCCGCTTCCAGGAATATAGAGGTGGTATTGTCTTTGACTCCCGAATTGATTCCTCCGAATACTCCTCCGATACACATTCCATTAGAATTGCCATCGCAGATCATCAAATCATGGTCTGAAAGCTTACGATCTATTTCATCCAGGGATTTGAATATGCTTCCTTCAGGTAAAGTTTTTACGATGATTTCATTCCCTTCGATTTCTTCAAGATCGAAAGCATGTAGTGGTTGAGATAATTCATGGAGGATGAAATTGGTGATATCAACAATATTGGATATCGGCCTTACATCCACAGCTTTCAGGTAGTTTTTCAACCAGTCTGGTGATTCTTTAATTTCAATGTCGGTAATTACTACACCGGAATATCGGGGACAAGCTTCATGATTTTCTACAGAAACTTTTACATTATGAGAAGGAACATCCACTTTAAAATCTGATACATCGGGCCACTTTACATCACCCTCGTAGTTGTGATTGATCTTTAAGTAAGCAGCAAGGTCATTGGCGACACCTATATGTGAAGTCGCATCTGATCTATTGGGCGTAAGCCCGATTTCATAAACGATATCGGTCTCTACATTCATGTATTCACGAGCAGGAATTCCCACTGGAGCATCTTCAGGAAGTACCATAATGCCTTCATGATCGGTTCCAAGGCCGAGTTCATCCTCTGCACAGATCATTCCTTCTGACACTTCTCCCCGGATCTTTCCTTTCTTAATCTTCCATTCTTCCCCTTCCGGACTGTATAAAGTAGTTCCTACTGTTGCTACCAGTACTTTTTGGCCTTGAGCTACATTAGGAGCTCCACAGACAATCTGAACGGGCTCTTCATGTCCCAGGTTGACCCTGGTGAGGGATAGCTTATCGGCATTGGGGTGCTTACCACATTCTACTACTTCTCCGACGACTATTCCTTTGAGTCCACCTTTTACAGATTCTACTTCTTCCATGCCTTCTACCTCAAGTCCGATCATGGTCAGTATCTCACTGATTTCCTCAGGTGGAAGGTCAATTTTCAAGTATTTATTTAGCCAATTGAGTGATATCTTCATTGTTGTTAACCAGTCTTCTTGTGTTAAGAATTAACGGATTATTATCCTAAGGGCGCAAAGATACATTTTATAGATGATCCTTACATTATATAGAATCAATGATTAAAATGAAACCGTCATTACCTCTTCAACGCTGCCTTCATCATCAGTGATAAATACAATAATTTCCATGTTATCAATAGTGGTAAAGGGCTCAATCATATCTCCTTCAATATTAAGGCTGGTATTGATCAAGTCATCTTTCTGAAGGGGACGGTCAAGAAGAATACCTTCAAATGGTGAAACGATGGCTCTCAAGATGTGATTGTGTTCGTAATCATCGATGATCCGATCTACATCTTCCTGGGCATCAATGATGTTGTTCTCAGTAACCATCACATGCAATCTATATCCTGATCCCAGATCCGCCATCGGAAGTATGCCAATATTCAACATGTAATCGGAGTCAATGGGAATGACATCCATCTGCAAGACAATCTGCTGAGGCAATTGCAATTCCCTTTCAACAATGGTCTGCCACTGATCCTGAAGGGGATTGGCCATATTGGAAAACTCAGGGTGTATTTTTCGGTTGATAACTGCGGATGGCTTACCAAGTATTGGCCCCAGGGATTGTTCTAATGCCCGGGATGAGGGATTTCGGAAGTCGAATTTACTTTCAGGTAGCGGCCGGGTTAAGAGATCTCCGTGTACCCCAACGATGATCAGATTCTCACCATAAATGGATTTAATCGCTTCCAGGCGTGCATTGGCAGAAGGACAATTAGGACATCTGACTCCAGTTAAGTCCTCGACCAGGACATGCTTTCCGGATGTAGGAACTTCCAGTGGAGGAATAATCACTTCCGGTTCGCTACATCCAGCAATCAGGATGCAAAGGATTATATATGTTATATAGTTTTTAGAATGCCACATAACTATTAAATCTTAATCCACTAAATGCAGGCTCCAACCGGCAGATACCACCGGTACACACCACCCCTTCAACCTGTTTTACATATCTGATATTAAACCGCTTGCTTCCATGGGTATAGGTGACACCTAAAGATGGGTACAATATCTTTTCTTTCATTCCAGAATCTGGATCCTCCGGGGATGAAGGTCCCGGATTTACATTGTACATACCCGATAATTCCAATTGCCAGTGCGGTACCCAGGATAATTCAATGAGGCTGAATATCCATGATCCATAATCCTGTTGTGTTGTCATCCACTGTAATTCACCACGGAGAGATCGCTTCCTATCCAAGCGGTAAGTTCCTTCTAAGAATGGTGTAATGGACCTGATGTTATCAACTTCAGGCTTGGTCTCATAAATCTCCTGGTTGTATTCCATGATCTGCACACCTCCCTGTAAAGACCATTTGCGAGGCTTGTTATATTGCAAATTGACATAAAACTCCCTGTACAATAAGTCATTTTCATTGGTCCTGATGTCAGCGATATTGAGCTGCCACTTTAATCGCTTGGTCAATGCTTGTTGTATATCGATCTGAAGAGCAGTCTCGCTTAAGTCTTGAGTTGCTGGGGCATACCTTGAAAGCAATCGATAAGTATGTTGACGATTCATGGGGGGAATGAATGAGAGCAATCCAAAATTGAGTCGTTGTAAAGGATCAATCCTGACATTGAAGCGAGATGTCCTCTTGGCTTCTATGTTTACTCCAAGATTTTTGCCTGAAACACTTATGCTGGTGTACCATACCGTACCGGGTTTCTTCACATATTTTCCGAATACCCTTGTTCCTGTGATTTCCGTTCTGATGGAATTGGGATCAAAGTATAGATCTGAAGACTTAATAGCGAATTCTGTGTGCCAGCTGATGCCTTTATAGGTCAGGGTATTGTAAATGGTCCCCATGTAGGCATTGTACTTGGGGATGACCCTGTCTTGTTCTGTATAGGTCTTTAACACCTGGACGATGCCGTCAATGGTTTCCTGGGATAAAAGCCTGTTCATGTATCCGATTCCGGGAGAAAAGCTAACTACATTCTCTTGTCCCAGGGAAAAGTACCCATCGATACTAAATCCCCTCATGGTATTAGGGTACAGGTCGAATAGCTGTTTCTGTCTTCCATAAAAACCTTTGATCTCTATATTTTCTCCCAGTTGGTAGATGCCACGACCACCGACCAGAGCATTGTCAATCAACAACGGCCGCTCTTCATAACTTCTGTAGATGATGCCACTTCCGATCTGATCATAAATGTATCCGAGTGTAAGGTCCAGCCTGTCCTTGCGATATTGAAGGTAAATCCTTCCGAGACCGTAATCAGAGTAAGAACTATTGGGGTTGAGGAGATTGGAATTTTTAAAACCATCCAGTCGTACTCCCAGTTCCCAATCCCGATAATTGGCAATCATGGTTAACCACAATTCTCCACCTACATCGTTATTCTCGTATTGTGGAATACCCGTAGCCCCGATCAGGGAATCTTCTCTGAACCAGTTGATATTGGTTTCCAGTGTTCCCCTGATGTTCAACCCTTTTTGTGCATAAAGAGAAGAACCCGTGACGAGGAGCAAGGAGAAAAAGAAGAATAAATGTCCAGTTGATCTTAACAAGCGGTTAATTATTGGTTAATCTGAATTATATGGTAGCCTCCTTTCCGGCAAATGTTTATTTTTCGGTCGAATTTAACACTAAAGTAAGAAAGAGGAACATGCAAATATTATATTTTTTCGTAATATCTATTCTTTTATCAGTCAATACTTATTTAGACGACAAAACCTTTCCTGATACAGAAGTCTTCACCCTTGATGGAAAAAAGGTTTCAACTTACGATTATATAGGCCAGGGTAAGCCAGTGATCATCAGCTTCTGGGCTACGTGGTGTGCACCATGTAAGAGAGAATTAGATACCGTTTCGGAGTTATTTCCGGAATGGAAGGAAAAGTATGATTTTGAATTACTCGCCATTACCACTGATAATTCAAGAGGCTTAAGAAAAGTACCCGCCATGGTCAGTGCCAAGGGATGGGAATTCACTGTCCTTGCAGATAAAAATCAAGCATTACAACAAGGCTTAAGCTTTCAGACAATTCCTCAAACCTTTGTGGTAGACGGATCGGGCAACATCGTTTATGAGCATACCGGATATGCACCTGGAGATGAATTGAAGCTAGAGGAGTTACTTGAAGAGTTGTCCAAATAACAAGTCAATTCATCACAATATCGGCCAATTCCAGCCAACGATCTTCACACTCTGAAAGCCTGGTCTGTATTTCTCCCAATTCAATAGAAAGAGATGATATGGTATATACGTCCAGCGAGGTATCCAGGAATTTTTCATTGATTTCTTTTTTCCTGGATTCGAGTTTTTCAATTTCCTTTTCCAGTTTTTGGAATTCCATTTTTTCAGAATAACTGGCTGACTTCTTTTCCGGTTTAGTTTCCTCAATCTGATTGGTTTCTATTTGCGACTGAGATTGTCCCTGTGTCTGCGACTTAAGATTGGTCCAGGAATATTCACTTCTGAATTCTGTGTAAGTTCCGTTGTAATCCTTCACCTTGCCATTTCCTGTAAGGATAAAGAGATGATCCACCAGTTTATCCATAAAGTACCGATCGTGAGTTACGATAACCAGGACTCCTTTAAAAGATTTCAGGTAATCTTCAAGGATATTAAGAGTAAGTATATCAAGGTCATTGGTAGGCTCATCCAGAATTAGAAAGTTCGGATTTTTCATCAGTACTGTAAGAAGATGGAGCCTGCGTCGTTCACCTCCTGATAGCTGACTCACATAAACCCTGTGTTGCGATCTTGGGAATAGAAATTTTTCGAGCAGTGATTCAGCGGTCAGTTTGAAGCCTTTCTCAAGGGGGATGTATTCTGCGATATCACGGATGACATCTATGACCCTTTTATCTTTCTGTAAGTTGAGACCCATCTGGGTATAGTGGCCGAAAACTACCGTCTCTCCGATAACCACCCGACCAGAAGTAGGCTTGAGGGCCTGGGTTATGATCTTAAGAAAAGTACTTTTTCCGGCTCCATTAGGACCGACAATTCCAACTCGTTCATTCTTCTTAAACTTATAAGTAAAATCTTCAATCAATTTAATCTCATCGAAGGCCATACCCACATTGTGAAGCTCACATATCTTACTTCCCAGTCTTTGCGATTGAATGATAAACTCTAAAACTTCATCCTGGACTTTCTTATGGGCCTTTTCTTTGATCACATCAAATTTCTGAACCCTGGATTTTGCTTTGGTGGTTCTCGCTTTTGGTTGTCTTCTGATCCAGTCGAGTTCTTTTCTAAAAAGTTTTTTAGTCTTCTCAAGATTGATGGCTTCGTTTTGTTTCCGGATGGATTTCTTTTCCAGGTAGGCCGAATAGTTACCATCGTAATAATAGAGATTGCCCTGATCCAGCTCTATTATTTCATTACAGATGCGTTCCAGGAAATACCGGTCGTGTGTCACCATAAATAAGGTGAGCTGACTTCGTTGCAAGAATTTTTCCAGCCATTCGATCATCTCCAGGTCCAGGTGATTGGTCGGCTCATCGAGGATTAGGAAGTCGGGTTCATCAATCATAATCTGAGCCAAAGCCAGCCTCTTAACCTGACCACCTGAAAGCGTGTTCACCTTTTGGTCCAGGTTGTGAATCTTTAATTTACCCAGGACCTCTTTTACCCGAGATTCAATGTCCCATGCTTTTAAATCTTCTATTCGAGACATGGCCTCCTTCATGGCCTCATTGTCTTCGTGGATCAAAGCATGTTCGTATTTCTTAACTGCATTCAGAGCTGGGCTATCTGATCTGAGGATTGCATCCAGTACATTGTCCTCCGGGTTAAAATAGGGATCTTGTTTCAGGTAGGATATTCTGAGGTCTTTGGAAAAGAGGATGGAAGAATTTTCTCCCTCTATTCCTTCTTCTCCTGCAATGACCCTTAATAGGGTTGTTTTACCTGTTCCATTCTGAGCAACCAAAGCAATCTTATCTCCTTTGCTTATAGAAAATGAAATGTCTGAGAAAAGTACTTTCTCACCATAAGACTTACTGACATTTTCCAGCTTCAGGTATTGCATTTAATTTCAGGTAATGAAATGCGAAAATAGGAAGTAATCAATGATCTTATGCTTAATATGTTGGAGACTTATAAAAAAAAGGCTGATGAATAAATCCATCAGCCCTTCTTGTTTTTATTTGATTGGTGGCTTTATGGTTTGATCTTAGTGATCTTTTCTTCTATTGTTGCAAATGACTCCTCCAGTTCAATCATATCTCTCAATATGGATAATGTTTCCTGTAAGTAGAAGTCTTTACTTACGTCCTTGATCCATTCTTCATTTCTGATCTTTCTACTTTCATCCATTTCAATATAAGGAAGATCGTCATCAAGATTCAATACTGCAAATCCTTCAATCTCCTTATCAAAGATATCATCATACTTTTCAGCCTCTTTCTTTCTTTCTTTCATCATCGCGATGTACTGATCTTTATTAAGACTGATTTCTTTGGTCTCACTGTTTTCCTTTAACCTTTTGGCATTTTCAAGGACTGTTTTAAATTTTTCATTGTTTTCGATCCTCACCTGGCTTTTGGCTTTGACATCGGCAATTCTGTTGAGCTCTACAACATTTTGATTGAATGGAACAGATTCAATCTCACTCCATGCCATGGCATTTTCATAATCTTTCTCTCCAGTATCCAGGTAGTAGAAATTGTCAGGAAGTACAATATCAGACTCTACTCCTTTCAATTGAGTTGATCCACCATCTACCCTATAAAATTTCTGAACAGTTACTTTTAATTCACCCAGAGGTTTAAATTGATTACCTGAATATGCTCTGTCAAGGTCATAAAACCTTTGTACTGTTCCTTTGCCAAAAGTAGACGTACTTCCTACAATTATGGCTCTTCCGTAATCTTGAAGTGCTGCAGCCAATATTTCTGAAGCAGATGCACTAAAATTATTGACCATTACAATGAGCGGTCCGTCATATTGTACTTTGCTATCATTATCCTTGTGTACATATGGTGACCTTCCTTTAGGTTTTACCTGTACGATAGGTCCTTCTTCAATGAAGAGTCCTGACATCGTTACAACATCCTGGAGAGATCCTCCACTATTATTTCTAAGGTCAAGAATGACTCCATTAACATTCTTTGACTTTAATTTTTCCAATTCAATGGCCACATCTTCAGCACAAGAATTACCATCTTCTTTTTCGAAACTAGAATAAAACTTAGGTAACTTGATGTAACCGATGTTACCAATAGTACCCGGCAGATCAAGGATTAATGATCTGGCAAATGACTCATCAATGATAACCTCTTCTCTCTTTATGGTTATATCTTTTTCAGATCCATCAGGTTTTCTAATACTCAATGTTACTTTAGTTCCTTCTTCCCCTCTGATCATCTGTACAACATCGTCCAGCCTCATTCCTACAACATCCACGGGCTCCTGATCTTCTTGCTTTACTTTAGTGATGAGATCATCAACACCAAGCTCTTTACCTTTGTACGCAGGTCCACCGGGAACAATACTTGCTACCTTGGTGTAGTCATCCTGCTCCGTTAACCTTGCTCCGATACCAATCAACTTCCCTCCCATGGTAATATCAAAATCCTGCTTATCCTTAGGGCTGAAATAATCTGTATGTGGATCGAAGTAATTGGCTATTGAATTCAGAAAAGTTTCATATCTGTCAGATCTTCTCTGCTTATTCAATCTTTTAAACCAATCAGAAAATGATTTTTTAGATTGCTTCTTGGCTTCGGCCATCAATTCAGATTCCGTCTTGGCTTTACTTTCATCTTCCAGTTTTTCCTGGTCATTCATTTTTCTCTGGAATCTGGAAAGAATGTCATATTTAATAGACTTACGCCAGTAATCTTTTAGTTCTGCATCATTGGTTGCATGTGGTTTTTCATCTGTATCAATGATGATTTTTTCATCTTTTGAATAATCGAAATCCATCTCGATAACCTCATTAAAGATAATTTCTGCACGATCAACTACCATATCCATCATTTCTGCAGACTTATCGAAGAATTCCAGATCTTTGATTCTCACCTGATCATCAATCAGTAACCTGTAAGGCTCCAGTTGATCAATCTCAGCTTGAGTGATGAATCGCTTTCCGATATCAAGGTCATGGATGTAATCATCAAATACTTTTTGAGAAAACTCGTCATTGATGACCTGTGGGTCAAAATGTACGATGTCTAAAAATTTCATCAAACCCTCAAGGATTACTTTTTCCTTCTCTTTGTTGATGGGATCATTATTAAACATACTCGACATCAGGAAGGCAAATAAAACTGCAGCCAGCACTGAACTTCTAAACATCATCTTATTTCTTTTTTCTATCATTTAAAAATCTAGAACATCCATCAATAACTAGGACATTACTTTTAAATATACCGTAATTTAATACAAATGGTTTATCATGGAGTCTGTGAAATCCCGCTTTTAACGTATTTATAACGGCTAAAATACATGACTGGATCAAAATGTAAAACATATTTATTTTCCATATATAAAAGGATCTAATTTGAAATTTAGAGATGAAATCAAAATTATATTTCGAATTATTGTATTTAATTGGGTTGATGATGTGTGTCATAAATGAGAGTGGGATTGATTCCAATAATAATGTTGTCTTCTTTCATCGCTTTAGTTGAAACAGCTCTAAAAGAATTTAGACTATTGGTAAGTTTTTATCTATGTGTGAAGAATGTAGATGAGGAATTAGGATGAAATGTTGAAAAATAGGGTTATTTGCGAAAGCGATGGCACGAACCAAAACATACTTTGCTTCTGATTTTCATCTCGGTCTGGATGTTTCAATTTCCAGCCTGGAAAGGGAGAAGAAGATCGTCCGATGGATGGATGGCATTAAAAACGATGCCAAAGCCATTTATTTAGTTGGCGATGTTTTCGACTATTGGTTTGAATATGGGACAGTGATTCCAAAAGGTTATACCAGGTTGTTGGGCAAACTTGCTGAATTGAGAGATATCGGCATTCCCATTTACTTTTTTATTGGAAACCATGATATGTGGATGTTCAGATACCTGGATGAAGAAATGGGTATTCCCATTTATCGCCAGCCCATCCAAAGAGAAATTGACGGTAAAAAGTTTTTTATCGGCCATGGTGATGGCTTGGGACCTGGAGATCACGGGTATAAATTCATAAAGAGCATTTTTTCCAATAGATTTTGCCAATGGTTATTTGCCAGGATCCACCCCAATTTGGGAATTAGAATTATGAAGTACGTCAGTGGACGTAGTCGTCACAC
>JABDLO010000328.1 GCA_013002995.1 Saprospiraceae bacterium
GAGCCAGGGAAAACCTGAAACAGGTTTGTGAGTCAGATTCAAGTTTATTTGAACTTTCATATTACGAGGATGCATCCGGATTCCCAGGAATGGTTATGGAAGCTTTCACCATGTATGCCAGGGCAGATTCAGTAGGGCAGTGGGTAGATCCTTCTGACGATAACGAAAAGATTGTTGTAGAATATCTCTTTGACCCGGAATTTGTATTAAGTGGAATTACATCTGGTTGGTTTTCCATATCGGTCCTTGATGAAGGATGTCCCTTTACCTGGCTTTCCGGGAATAATGCGCCTGCTTTCGGTGGAGCTATTGCAGATCCGTTGTTTAATTGGTCTTCAAGAGCTTCTTTTAACTATTGTCTTTATTATGATCCTACAAGTCTGGAGGAGGAGGTGTTTCAAGATTTGGAAATCTATCCGAATCCGGCAAGTGCATTCGTTCATGTCAGGAATGCCAGGGAAATATCAAAGATCGATATACTGGATATTACAGGTCGCAAGCTTAGGCACATTGAAAAAGCCAGTGAAAACATGGACCTCGACATAGGGGAAATGCCTGAAGGCTTGATGTTGTTTGTTCTAACGGATAAAAAGGGGATTAGCAGGACTTATAAAGTTGTTAAAAGCCACTGATAATCATATAAATCGAAGGTGATATTTCAGGATGTAATGAAGTAGGGCATCCAAGAATCTCCTGGTCTAGATATCGGGGAATTACCTGGCAGCCAGTTTGCCACCAAGGTAACCCATGGGAATATATGCCACCACAAGGTCGAGGATATTAAACCACAATGGTCCGCCAACCATCATGATGACTGATATACCTCCGAGGAGAAAAAATGCTCCGATACCCAGGGCAAATTTCATGTTATTATTTGCGGCTAATTTAGCTGCAGCAAATGCACCTGCCAGTGTTCCGAGAGCATGGGCAAGGAATGGAAAAATGAAGTTTTTGAATTCAAATAATTCCATGCTTGCCTTGATGCCGTCGATTGTCGTCAGGTCTGCGCCTTCAGGTGGAGGAATTATACTTGGTCCCAAATTTACAAGCCCGCTGTTGATAATACTTCCGATGACTATGCCGGCAATGACAGCTAAAATATTTCTCAAAATAGGGTTCATAGTGTTTTGTTTTATTTGAAATTAATCAAAATAATAAATAACTATATTAGAGATCAATGAGATCTTTCAAGTGATGAGCACAGAGACAGTAAAAAATATCAATATCCCGGTGGATGATATTGCGACGATATTATCCGATAAAATTCAACAAGAACCAAATGAAAGTATTGAATTTCTAAGCGACTGGTTTTCTTGCCTGGAATTAACAGACTGGCAATCAATTGAAAAATATGAAGATGTGGGATATGCACGTATTAATATTCATCAATCACCAGATTTTGATATTCTGCTCGTGTGTTGGAAGCCAGGGCAATATTCTCCACCTCATGAACATCCATCCTGTGGATGCTTAATGAAAGTGGTCCAGGGGGAACTCTTTGAGGATGTGATTTATAAAGGCAAAGTAGTCTCTTCAAAAATTCTTGAACCAGGAGAAGTAAGGTTCATCTGTAATGAAATGGGGAAGCATTCAGTCAGAAACAAGTCTGGAAGCAATGCGGTTTCATTGCATATCTATTCACCAGGAAAATATAAACCTGCCTAATATTTATTCCGGATGATATTGATAACTGGTAGTTCAGGGCATATAGGTAATGTGTTGGTTCGGAAACTTGTCGAACAGGGTGAAGAGGTGATATTGATGACTAAATCGGGTGAGAAACCGCTTTGGCTCAATCACCTTGATGTTGCTGTTCGTAAAGCCGACCTGAATGATCCGGAGGCTGTAGATGAAGCAATAAAAGGTTCAAGCGTAGTTTTTCATCTCGCCGGAATTATTTCAATTTCATCTTTTGATTCAACCGAATTACATGAAATTAATGTTGAAGGGACTCAGTATGTCGTAGATGCTTGTATCAGGCATGGCGTGAAGAGACTGATTTACACGAGTTCTGTACATGCTTTACCGGAAAGAGATTATGGAGAAGTTATCAGTGAAAGAGCAGAATTTAATGCATCTAAATTGTTTGGTGCTTATGCTCGCACAAAAGCGGAAGCGACGAGACGTGTATTGGAAGGGGTTAAGAAAGGACTTGATGCAGTGATCTGTTTTCCTTCAGGAGTCATGGGACCTCATGATCATCGAGGGTCTGAAGCCGGACGCCTGATAAAAGATTATGCAAACAATCGGCTTCCTGTGTATATAAACGGGGCATATAACTTTGTTGATGTAAGAGATGTCGTCAATGGCCTTTTACTTGCATGGAATCATGGCAAAAAAGGAGAAGGATATATATTGTCAGGAGAAAAGATGAGTCTCCAAGAGTTTTTTGATATTCTTAAATCCCTGCACCCTCAGATGCGTAAGCCCCAATGGCGTATTCCTTTACCAGTTGCACTGGCTTCAGCCTGGTTTGTTGAAAGTGTCTGTCGCATTATATCAGTTAAACCAATTTTCACAGTTTATGCGATAAAGGTGTTACAGTCTAATTGTAATATGCCAAGTAAGAAGGCCTCCTTAGAATTGGGATATTCTGCCAGACCGGTAAGACAATCCATAGCTGACAGCCTTGAATGGTTTAAAGAAAATAAGCTTATATCATGAATAAGAGTGCTTTGGTGATTGGTGGACTTGGTTTTATAGGGTATCATATTGTTAAAACCTTACATGAAGCCGGATATAAAGTTTCAATTGGAAGTCGGTCCAAATCTGAAAGTCAATACACCACAGTACCGATCATCAATATTGACCTGGACAATATGAAAGACTCAGTATTGGAGTCAGTACTTGAACCATTCAGGATTATAATATTTGCCGGTGGGGTTGACGACAGGAATATTCCATCCAGGAATCAGAAGAACTACTTCTATAAAGGTAATGTAGTTCCTTGTGTACGTTTAGCAGAAATGTCCAGGATTCTGGATATCGAACATATCGTCATTCTCGGATCTTATTTCAGTTATTTTGACAGGAAACAGCCAGAGTGGAAGATGTCAGAAAAACATCCATATATTAAAAGTCGATTGCTTCAGCGTATTGAGACGCAGGAGGCATCAGATAGTAATACTCAAGTCAGCTGCCTTGAAATTCCATATGTTTTTGGAGCTTCACCAGGTTCAACACCATTATGGAAACCACTGATAAATTATATAGCAAGCTCACCAATTGTATTTTACACTAATGGCGGCACCAATATTTGTGCTGTTGAACAGGTGGCGGCTGCAATTCGTGGAATATTAAAATCTACTGAATTAAGAAATCACTGGATCGTAGGAGGGGATAATGTGAGCTGGAAAAAAATGATAGCGATGATCGCATCTGCATTGGGGAAGAAAAGAAAGGTAATTATTGTCCCTGATTTCATGGTAAAATTGACTGGTGCGATTGCAAAGTTCTATTTCAGCGTCCGGGGTAAATTTAGTGGTTTGGATGCTTATTATTTCATGGAGACCCAGGTGTCAGAAACTTATTTAGACACGAAAGAATCTATGCATATGCTGGAATACAAAAAAATGGACATGGATGAAGCTATAAGACAAA
>JABDLO010000350.1 GCA_013002995.1 Saprospiraceae bacterium
GTGCTGATGGATTCGATGGATTTATTTTGAAGCTGGATGTGAATGGAGACCTGATTTGGTTTAGGGGATGATCAAAGCCATGTGGTAATTGCCGGTTTTTATGAAGGGACGGTTGATTTTGATCCCGGAACCGGGACATTCAATAGCAGTGCTGATGGATTCGATGGATTTATTTTGAAGCTGGATGTGAATGGAGACCTGATTTGGTTTAGGGCAATTGAGGGGGTAGAAGACCAGGCCATTTTTTCTATGGAATTAGGAAATGATGGCTCAGTATATCTGACTGGATATTATAGCAACACAACTGATTTTGATCCTTCTGGAAATCAATCCCTGGCTTCCGCTAAAAGTGGAGATGACCCCTTTGTATTGAAACTCGATAAAGATGGATCATTCGAGTGGGTCTATGCATTTGGTGCAGATGGCAACCTGGATGGAGGAAATAAAATAGCTGTTGGTGATGATGGTTCTGTAGGAGTAATTGGAAATTATGAAGGGACCATTGACTTTCCTACTCCTTCAGGTATGAAAACTGTTGATGGAAGGGGGAGTGATGATACATTCATTTTAAAATTAGATAAAGATGGCAACTATGAATGGTCATATGATGTGGGAGGAGAATCCAGGGATTATGGACAGGCAGTGGATATTGACAAGAATGGTAATCTATATTTTGGAGGATATACCTTGAGCGATGATTTTGTGATTGATACTAATGGGGAGAATGTGCAGAAGTCCTTTCCCGAATTTACAAGAAATGCCTTCCTGATTAAATACAATGCAGATGGATCATTCAATAAACAATATGCTCATCAGGCAGAATCATTGACCGATATGACATTGGACGGTGAAGGCAATCTTTATGTGTGTGGTGCATTTGATGATGAAGGATATATTGGAAATCCTGAGTTAGATTTGACACCTCCTCATCTAGAATTCGATGATATATATTTTCTAAAGTTAACAGAGGATCTTGATCCGGTTGAAAGTGGCTCTATCGTAGGACTTGGCGAGGATCTGGCTTTGGATATCGAAATTTCAGATGATAATGAAGTCTATCTTACCGGTTGGTTCAAGTCAGACATTCGACCCAATACCAATGACCCTTCAGAAATCATAGAAACGGACGATTTCGATGGAGATGTCTATGTTGTAAAGTTGTCTTCCATGTCCTCATCCGTTGTCAATCTGAATGTGGAGACCAGCGAAATGAAAATCTTTCCAAATCCTGTTGATGACTTTCTGGATCTCAGTCAGTTGCAAATCTCTAAGACTGCAAGAGTAAGAATATTAAACTCCTCGGGTCAACTGGTTATTGAAAGGAGTCTGGGAAATGGCCGCATCGATTTAAGTCTTTCATCTGGGTCATATTATCTCCATATCCTAGATGAAACTCAGTCTTACACGGGAAAATTTATAAAAGTCTAATTACTGAATATAAGCAACTATAAACTAGAATAATGAAGACACTCCAAGTGATTGTGCTGGTCATTTTATTGTTCTTAATCAACCTATTGGAATTGTAAACAGTCAAAACAAAAAATCATGAAATCAATTTACATAACTCTCATCCTGCTTCTTTTGAGTATTAATTCCAATGCTCAAAACATAGGAATAAATACACCTACACCGCATACCAGTGCTGCACTTGATATTGAATCAATAAACAAGGGAATATTGATCCCAAGACTGAAGGAAGCTAAAAGATTGAGTATGCTAAATCCTGCAGTTGGGCTTTTAGTATTTGAGATTGAGTCAGAAGCCTTCTGGTATTACTCAGCCCAGGGATGGGTGAAGTTGTCCTCTGTTGGTGCTTTTGAAAATTATAATGGTGTTGTAAGAAATTCCGGTTCAGTAGATGATGACTTTGTATTTGGGATGGATTCTTTACCCAATAATACCACGAAATACACAGAGAATTTATTCTTCTTCGATGAAGAAAAAGGAGCTTTCAGGGCAGGCCGATTGAACAATTCTAAAAATTGGGCTGCTGATTCTATCGGATATAACTCATTCGCAGTAGGATACAACAGTAAGGCTAGGGGACAATCCAGTGTTTCAATCGGATACGATAACAAGGCCCATGCACCATATGGAATAGCGATTGGTTTTGGCAATGAAGCTGAAGGAGATTTTAGCACTGCTTTAGGATTTGGAACAGACGCAGAATCATATGCAGGGGTAACCATAGGCCGAATTAATGTAGGAGGAGGGGATAAAGAAAATTGGGTGTTGACTGATCCGGTTTTTGAGGTAGGGATTGGGACACATTCAGTTACAGATCGTAGAAACGCAATGACAATATTGAAAAATGGTAAAACTGGAATTGGAACAGCGACCCCGGATACAAATTTTACTGTAGTGGGTGTTTCAAGAGCTGCATTGGATGAATCCGAAACTGATTATATAGAAATGAGCCATGGTGGTAACAATGCCTTTATCAACAAGGCGGGAGCCGGGAATATTGATATCCGTCATGAGGACTCTAATATTATGACACTGACTTCCGGAAAGGATGTTGGAATAGGTACCAATTCTCCTGATACCAAGTTTTCAGTGATAGGTAAAGTTAGAGGTGCCTTTGAGAGCAACGAAAATGAATACACCGAAATTTATCATGGAGGGGGTAATGGATATATTAATACGACTGGTGATGGAAATCTAGATTTTAGGCATGACAATGATACCAAGATGTCATTGACAGATGTTGGTGACCTACTTTTAGATGGGCAATTGACTTTAGGGAATGCCAATGCGAGTCAGGACTATACTTTCCCTGGGTTAGATGGAAATTCAGCTCAAATATTGAATACGGATGGAAATGGCAATGTAAGTTGGGTAAATGACGATCATCATGGCAGTTATTATTATGGTAATTCTACCATTATTCTTGGAGGAAATAATACGGCTGATGACTTTGCTTTTAGTTTGGATGAAATCCCAATACCAAATACCAGTTATAGTGATGAAGGATTTATGTTCAGAGGATCAAGATCATCCTTCAGAACCGGAATACTGGATAATTCCAATAACTGGCAAAAATCTGAGTCTGGAATTGCATCTTTTGGAGCAGGAAGAAATGTTATAGCAAGTGGTGACTATTCTGCAGCATTTGGGAATCTGACGGAGGCGAATGCTACAAATTCATTTGCCGCTGGAGAGAATACCAATGCCACTGGGGTTAAGTCTGCATCATTTGGGAATAATACCACTGCATCAGGTGAAAATGCCTTTGCAATTGGATGGACTGGCAATGCAACGGGTAAAACAGCATTAAAGACCGGGTGGAATACATTTGCCAATGGGGAAAACTCTGCGACTTTCAATCAAGGTACTACTGCAAATGGATTAGGATCATTTGTTGCTGGCTTATTAAGTACAACACATGGTAATTTTAGTACGGCATTCGGTACAGGACTTCAGACCAATTCCTATGGTACTTTTGCCATTGGCAGGTACAATGAAGGAATTGGAAGTGATCTTATAACCTGGGATGAATCATTAACATCAATCGATGAACCTGTATTTGAAGTAGGAATTGGAACACTTTCCACTCCAAAAAATGCGATGACAATTACCAAAGCAGGAACGGTCGGAGTAGGAACCAGTAGTCCAACAGCTCTTTTTGAGATTGAATTTAATGATCCTAATGGTCCTTATGACCCAAATCGGGCAATGTATGTTGAGAGTGGTGGAAACGCAGCATTTGGTATCGGTGGA
>JABDLO010000397.1 GCA_013002995.1 Saprospiraceae bacterium
GGCATTCTTATAACTACATCAGCATTCTGACCCCATCGATAATACAATTTAGCCATGTTATTCACGATCTGATTGAAGCCACAAGTGACAAAATCAGCAAATTGCATCTCCACCATCGACTTCATCCCTTCAATACTCAATCCAAGTGCGATCCCCAGAATAGCACTTTCACATAAAGGTGTATTTCTGACCCTGTCTTTTCCATACCGCTCACACATCCCTTCAGTTATTTTAAATACGCCTCCATATTCTGCAATATCCTGCCCCATAATGACCAGGTCACTATGCCGACCCATGGCCTGATCAATACCATCGGAAATTGCATCTATAAACCGGATTTCTTCTCCTTGTTCATCAGATGGATGAGTGTGATCAGGAGTATATTCTTTAAAAACGCTACTTACCTCATTATCCAGTTCCGGAACGACCTCATCTTCAAGAAACACCTTATCCAGATCCGTGGAGATCTTTTCTTTGAAGGAAGCTGAAAATGCATCCATCTCCTCCTGGTTCCAGATACCCATTTCAACCATATGGTTTTCCAATCGCTGAATCGGATCCTTCTCTGCCCATTCTTCTATCAGTTCTTTAGGAACATATTTCTGGCCTGAAGCTTCTTCATGCCCTCTCATCCTGAATGTCATACATTCCACCATATATGGCTGGGGATCAGATATCATTTCTTTGCGTATCTTCTTGATGGTCTGATATACCTCAATCGCGTTATTCCCGTCAATCTTTACACTTTTCATCCCATAGCCGGCAGCACGGTCACTCAATTGTTCACATGCATACTGCTCATTTACAGGAGTAGAAAGTCCATATCCATTGTTCTCTATGATAAATATCACAGGAAGCTTCCAGACAGCAGCTACATTCATAGCTTCGTGGAATTCACCCTGGCTGGTTCCCCCTTCACCTGTGAATGCCAGGGATACTTTTTTCTCTCCCCTTAATTTATATGCAAGGGCTGCTCCTGCTGCCAATGACAACTGTGGCCCCAGATGCGAGATCATACCTACGATATTGTATTCCTGGGTTCCGAAATGGAAGGATCGATCTCTTCCATGAGTAAAGCCTGAATCTTTTCCCTGCCATTGAGCAAACAATCGGTCAAATGGTACATCCCTCGTTGTAAAAACACCGAGGTTTCGGTGCATGGTAAAGATCTTTTCTTCATCATTCATTGCCATTGTACAACCGACAGAAATCGCCTCCTGGCCTATTCCTGAAAACCATTTTGAGATCTTGCCTTGTCGCAATAGCAACAACATCTTCTCCTCGATAAGCCTTGGTTTGATCAAAGCTTTGTACAATTTCTTAGTTCTTTTACTGCTGATATCAGAAGGTTTCAATTTGAGGGTGTGTGCCATGATTCATAAAATTAAGCGTGAAATTACATCATAAATCAGTCAGAAAACAGCATTACTTCTAAAAAAGCTGTTTCAAAATATCATAAGACTTCAAGTCTCTGAAATCATCGATGTGCCACTTGTAAAAAGACAGCAATCCATTAATCAATAACTCCCTATCGTGTTTAGGAATATGAAGCATAGGGAGGTCCTCTTTTTTTGTAAGAAATATAGTGCGTAAGGCATGAGAAACCTCTTTGTTCAACACCTGATCGATGCGTTCATAGTCATGAACGAAGTATCCGTATTCCAGGTGGAAATAAGGTTTTTCATCTGACTGGTTGTTCATGGGTTTAAAACCCAAATAGGATGGATATTCAGCCATAAACTTGATATGTGGCAAGGATAGACTTCCTTCATAAACATCTATAAACTTCAGCCATCCTTCCAGAAATTCATATAAGGGAAAGTTCTGTTCTGATTCTTTAATCGTTGTCTGAATGAGCTCTAATAAGAATAAGGCAATGGATGATTTTCCGATTTCGAAGGGTAGGTGGTTGTAATGATATGAAAGTGAAATTTCTTTTATTCTTGACAATCTTCCCGGATTACTATCATAAGCAATCATATCTACAATGGTTCCGTGTTGAAACAAAGATGGGCTCATCCGTGATTTTGCCTTGCGGACTCCATTTACGATATAAGATCTGAGCCCTTTCTCCCTGGAATAGATATCAACAATAAGGGATGATTCCCTGTATTTCAATGATTTAATAACAATACCTTGTGACTTGAATGTAGCCATTGCCAACAGTGGTTCCGTAATTTAAAACTCCCACCCCTTGATAGGGTCTTGTTTGAATTTTTTCTTAGTGATCATTCTTTGTTTCTGACGTTCAAGGATCAACCTTGCGATTCCTTCATTAGCAGGTAGTATGGCATTCATTGAAAGTGCATTGGTGATTTTGTGTTCTTCAACATCCAATCTGTAAAGGTAACTTAGGAGTAGATCAACATCAGTCTCCAGGAGTTCATTAACCCGGGATAAGATCATTTCATATAATGAATCTTCATCTAATGACTCCCATTGTTCAGGCTGAAATTCCTTAGGGATGATGTCTATCGTCATGTTTTATTAAAATTTAGGTGTCATTGTACATACTCCAGAAGTTGCTCAAGATATTGTCTGGAATTATGTAAACGAGGTACTTTATTTTGTCCCCCCATCTTTCCTTTAGAACGCATCCACTTCAGGAAGGTTCCTTTAGGTACTACTTTGATTTTAAGACTACTGAGAGCAAGATCTTTATGCCGTTTTGCATCGTAGTCAGAGTTGATTTTTCTTAGGTTGATATCGAGCTTTCGCTCAAATGCAGCTCTGTCTTCTGGTTCAACTTCAAATTCTAAAATCCATAAGTGCCCCCCCTTTTTATTTCGCTTTAAATGTACCGGTCCTACAGTATACTCCTTGACAATGGCTGGAACTTCACTGCAGGTCATTGCCAGGGCTTTATCAGTATTTCCTACCATAACTTCCTCACCAAAAACATTGATAAAATGTTTGGTCCTTCCGGTCACCTTTATGCGATATGGATCAATTGAAGAAAACATAATGGTATCTCCCGGAGTATATCTCCATAAGCCACCTGCATTGGTAATAACGATCGCATAATTCTTTCCTGGTTCAACTTCCTCCAGAGATATGGTGTCGGGTTGGTTTTTATTCCATTCTGAAGCAGGGATAAATTCATAGTAAATTCCATTATCCAGTAAGAGAAGCATATCATTAGCCCCTTTTAGATCCTGGACAGCAAAAAACCCTTCGGAAGCATTATAAACCTCATAATATTCAAAGTCTTCTATCCCGAGTAACTTATCAAATTGATCTTTATAAGGCTCAAATCCTACTCCTCCATGTAAGTATGTCCTGATATTAGGCCATATTTCCGATATCTGATTCTTTCCTGTTGCTTCAAGTAACTTTTCAAATAATACCAAATTCCAGGTGGGTACACCTCCAAAAAGGACTACATCATCATCTACACATTGAGATACTATTTTATCGATTTTTTCTTCCCAATCAGATAATAGAGCGGTTTCAAAATCGGGAGTATAAAATGGTCTTCCAATCTTCGGCATTCTCTCAATCATAATGGCAGAAACATCCCCTATCACAGTACCAGCCCTTCCCTGATAGGATTCAAGTGAACCTCCCATAACCAATGACTTCTTGGAAAATATTTCTGCTGAAGGTCGGTTATTGTAGACCACAGCCATCGTATCCCAGGAAGATTTTATGAGATTACCATAAAAGTAATCGTCAGTTACAGGAATGTACTTGCTCCTAGCTGAGGTAGTACCTGATGATTTAGCATACCAGTTAACCTTCCCTTTAGCGAGTACATCCCGTTCTCCTTTCATCATCCTTTCAATGCTGGGATGAATATCTTCATAACTATGGATCGGGACCCTTCTTCTAAACTCATCCGGAGACTTGATATTTTTAAAATCAAAAGCCAACCCTATTTCTGTCTTGCGATGAACATCGAGATGTTTCAATAAAATGCTCTTCTGGTGGAAATGAGGATTCCTCTTAATATTCTCAAGGCGACTCACTCTTGTCTTGAGGTAAAGAGAAACAATCTTATTTAACCATTTTTTCCACATAAACAGGGGTTATATATGCTTTCAATAAAGTTAAAGTTTTTTTTCAAGTGAAATTTAATCTGAGTAAAAGATATAATATTAAGCTAACATTGAATCGTTATTTATCGACATAAGGAAACAGACAGTATAAAATCTTAAATAAAAAAAGCTGGAAAAGTAACACATAATTATTACTTTCAAAGTTTTATATATTATAAATATTTATAATTTTACATTAAGAAAACTAAATTCGACTACTTAAAATGGGAAGAACACTTAAAATTCTGGCATACGCGGTAATTTTATTTCTTACTTACCTTGTGATTACTGCTGCCCTAAAGTCGTGTAAAAATGATAGTAAAGATGTAGCCTCTGCTCAGGTAGAAAATACTGATGTGCAGGATGAAACATATGATGATGATGACTTCTTTGAAGAAGGAAGTGAAGACAGCTCTGAAGATGACGACTTCTTTGGACCTGAAGGTGAAGAAAAAATTGATTATGATGAAATTGATAAAGCTTTGGATGAATCTCCTTCTTCAAAACAGGATACCTATGAAGAACCTGACTATACAACCACCACCAAGCCATCAGCTACTCCAACAAGTACACCCTCCAGTTCTTCTGCTGGACAGTATATGGTTATAGCAGGAAGCTATATCATCAACTCCAATGCTGAGAATATGGTGCTTAAACTAAAAAAGATGGGTTACACCAATTCTGAAATTGTGGTTTTCGATCAATCTCAGTATTACACAGTTGTTGCAGGAAGATCTGATAGCTATGACGGGGCATTGACAGTATCAGGAAAGTTAAAATCCAAAGGAATAGATTCATACGTTCACAAGAAACAATGATCAGTCATTAAGGGTCAGTGAACCGTACCTGGAAACTGTTCTGAGTATTTTTGCATTTTGGGAATTGCCTTTGAAGAATCGACTGTCTTTATGATCTGATGGATCTTGATCCGGTCCATCCATACCTTCAAGGTCTAAATCTGTATATTTAGAATCAATCAAGAGTACCATATCACCATCAAATACAAGATCAACCTCCGTATGCTCAAACTTTAGATTTCCTCCTCCGAAGGCAAGCGAAATATGATCTATTTCAAATTCTCCATGGTACATATCAGCATTAAACCCTACTTCACAGACATCAACTGATATTTCTGAAAATCTTGTATTGATATCAAGGTACCTCGTCGATCCAATCTTAATTTCATCATAAGCACCTTCATTAATGAAATTATCCATGCTCCCTATTTTAAACTCAACATATTTCGTGTAAGCCCTGATGTCCAGTGCTTCCTCAATATCTATCTCTGTCCTGGTAGAATTGATTTCGAGGTTTCCGGCTCGGATGACTTCAAATTCTGAGAAAAGAAGATCCATCTTCCCGTTGGACATACCTCGCATTACTACTTCACTGTGTTCAATATTAAGATCGGTCTTGCCGGTTATAAACTGTGTAAATAACTCACCGTGTGCCAGGTCCACATCCAGATCTCCTTCGTAGGATTCGATCCTGATGTCACCATGTTCGTTCTCCAATTCCAGGTGGACCATTTCAGGAACATATACCTCATAATTTATGGAAAAAGAAGATTTATCAATGCCCCATTGCCACCACTTTTTCTTAAGATCAACTTCTGCTAATTGTGTAATTGCATAAACATGATTGCCATCCTGGCTAAATGCGATTTCTGAATCTTGAACAAATTTTTCAACCGCATTATCATTTCTGGATTTAGCATCAATCGTAACTTCAATTTTAATCTCACTTTGATTCCATCTTTTGATATAAATATCTCCATGGAGATTGTCAATGTTGAGATCTCCGACACCATCTATCCTGAAGGTCTCAGTCACCTTTTTACTTTGCTGATGAAGATCTGTAAATGACATCAACATCAGGCCACCTAACAGCAGCAGTACACCTAGCCTATATCTCCGTAGTAGAGACATCTTCTTCCTGTATGTTGTTTTCATATTTCTGTTGTATAAATTCCAATAAATCAATCTTGGTTTTATAATTCTTAATCAATGCTTTAATGATCTCATCCTGATTCATCCCTCCCGAGGATAGCAACTCCGATTTCAATTCCATATAGATTGCATCAAGTTGTGATAGATCATCCAGGATGGTCTTATCAATTTTTAGAGCTTCAAGGTCTTGCATTTTATTATTAACCTCACTGATATATTGACGTTCAATGGTGTGAAATTCAGTGGGTAAAGCACCGCTTATGGTTTCTTGATCCATATTATTGCTCTGAACATATTGATAAGAGAGAAATCCCATTAAACCTATAACAAGTGTAGCTGCTATCCCACTTACGAATAAATAGAATGGCTTAACAACCCCCTTCTTTCTCGGAGAGTGGTCCACATCGTCCAACTGCCTATTAATGGCATCCCATGCATTACCAGGCACATCAAGGTGATCTAATTCCTTACGATGATTTTCTATATATTTTTCCAGTCTATCCTCCATAAATTTCTTGTTTTCTGTCAAGAATAATTTCTTTAAGTTTTTTTCGTGCCCTACTATATTGAGATTTAGATGTTGATTCTGAAATTCCCAGTACCGAACCTATTTCCAAGTGGTCATAGCCCTCAATAAGATACATGCTTAGAACCACTCTATAACCTTCAGGTAATTTTAAAATGGCCTCCCTGACAATGTCAATATTGTATTCGACCTTTTCCATATCTGGTTCTTCTTTCAATTGATAGGCATCTTCAATATTGACCAGGTGGAGCTTTTTCTTCTTGAGATGATTAATACAATTATTAATCATAATTCTTTTCAACCAAGCCCCGGGAGTAGATTTAAACGTAAAGCTTTCAATGTTTTTAAAGGCATCCACAAATGATTGCTGCATTACATCCTCAGCATCCATTTCATTTCCCAACATTCTATAACATATGTTGTACATGGCTCTTGAATAAGTATTATAAAATAAGTACTGTGACTTCCGGTCTTTACGGATCAGTCCTTCTACGAGCTCCTTCTTGTAGTCAAGAGTTTTCAACACGGAGGTTTGGGTGTGAATTCAGAATTAATGACAATAGAATAAATCATGGGTTGCATCTCCAGGATGAACTTAAGCAAATAATTTAATTACTTAAAATCTTTACCTCTGTACGACGATTAAATCTATGTTGCTCCTCTGTACATGTAACCCCGTCTGAGCAATCATTCCTCAGGCTTGACTCGCCATAACCCATAGTGGTAATCCTCGAAGGGTTAATCCCGTTCCTGATCAGGTAGTCTCTGGCAGAAGCAGCCCGTTTTTCAGATAATCTTTGATTATAAAGTCTCGTTCCCCTGGAGTCAGTATGTGCACTCAACTCCACCATCATACGCGGATTGGATTTCATCGTCAATACCAATGCATCAAGTTCAGTTGCCGCACCATCAAGGATTACATGACTGTTAAAATCGTAGTAAATATTTTCAAATACAACCACAGAACCTGTTGTTGTAGGAATTAGTATTCCTTCAGGTTGGTCTTCTGAGGTGGCAACTGGTTCCATTACAAGTGTAATATTTCCCCCCATGGTACTGTAATCGATTATGGTAGTATATGGATTGTATTCAGGATGTGTTATTTCCAATAAATATGATCCAACCTCATTCGTCAGAATATTGGCATTACCTTGCTCATCAGTTACGACTGCCTGTGATGGCCCAGAGTCTTTGGGTTTTAGTTTCAGAACTATTTCACCTTGCCCTCCTTGTTGAGGAATCAAGTCAATCTGATACCTCGAAAGATCTACATCATCTAATGAGTTTACTGTGGGTGTGACCAATATCTTTGCATCTTCAATTGGCTGAAGTGTCAATTTATCTTGTAATGTAATGATTACAGTAGTCTTTACTTTTTCTAAGTCAGAGGAGAAGAGCTCTCCTTTGAATTCGATTCTGTATAAATCGTCATTCCCTTTAGAACCTTCCCGATTGGATGAAAAATATGCGATTCCATCACCCAGGATCAATCCAAAATCATCCCCTGCAGAGTTAATTGGGTCTGGTGCCCTTTCAGGAACAGACCACTTACCTTCTATCATTTTCGTTGCATAGATATCGAGCGCTTCATCCATGGTCGCATATACTATTATAGAATCACCAACGAAGCGAGGAAACCAATCATTTTCCGAAGAATTAACATCCTCATCAAGGAGCTGGACATCAGTCCAGAGCTGACCTTCACGACTTGCAATATATAAGTCCATATTAGATCCTTCTGCAATACTTGCTCCTGCAAATACAAGCATATCTCCAGACTCAGAAACTGAAGGATGACAAGTGTGAAAATCTCTTCCCAATAGCTCGATCAGCATTCCTTCTGACCATCCGGAATCAGAAAGATCACTCCTGTAAATTGATAGTTGTCCGGTTACAGGGTCAGTTCTTGTAAAAAGCATTGATTTTTCTTTATTGAAAAAACAAAATGGCCCTTCCTGATATTCTGAAGATAAATTCGGAACGAATGATGCCCGCCTGGCTAGGTTGCCCAAGGTGTTTTTGGCAGCAAATGCCATATCAAAATAAGGTGTATTGTAAACTTCATCGTAATAAAGGGAGTTGCCCTTATCATATACAAAGGCGATATACTCACCAAAAAACACCGGGGCAAATTCATAAGTGGCTGTATTTATGTCTTCTTCAGGTAGTAAAATAGCAGTTGATAAGGTATTCTCATTGAATATCCCCTGGGCACTTAAGCTCATAAAACCAATCGACCATATAATTCCAATTATATACCTCATCGTCAGAAAAATCTAGGATTTGCAATTTTCTTTTTGGGCCCTGAACCCAACGCTCTGTAGTGAAGTAAGAGTTCTATACTTCCCTGGTCATATTGCCTTAAACTTGAAAGGGTAAAATCCTGAGCTATTCCAATCATCAATTGATCTGAAATCTGAACGCCTAGCAATAGATCAATTGATTCTCCGAGATCTCCATCACCTCCTCCCGTCCGATATGTTAATGCTGCATTGTATTTTTCCTGATACATTATCCCCGCATTAAGATCAAATGAAGCAGGTGCATTTTCAGCCCATCGCAGGAGGAATTGAGGCTTAAAAGTCAATGATTCAGTAATCGGCAATGCTGCTCCACCCATTATAAAAAGGTGTCTTAAAGATTGGCTCGTTACTCCATCATTGTCATTACCAAGTTCAAGGTCTGACTTTATAAGTCCGGGGACTGAAATTCCTCCAAAATATTTCTCATTGAACACATAAGTTCCAAAACCCACATTAAGAAGGTTTTTATTGAGACGATCCATGGGTATGGCTCCATCTCCTTCCAGGCCATCAGTAGCTACCAATCTTGGATCAGTAAAATCAAGAGACAGGTTTTTAAAGACCGTACTTAAACCCATGCTTACAGTAAAATCCTCCATTTTAATCTTATAAGAATAGTTTCCTGTCAAGGATAATGACCTGCTAATTCCAATTGACTGTCGCTGAAAGAAGAACCCTAAACCCAATGTTTCATTAATCCTTGGAAGATCCACAGATAATAGTTGTGCATCGGGAGCACCTGGAAATCCGTTCCATTGATCTCTGTAGATACCTGTCACAGAAGTATAATCCTCATTACCTGCGTAAGCGGGATTGATAGACAATTTATTAAATCCAAATTGTGTATACAGTGGTTCCTGTTGTGCATTGATCTGTATACCAAGCAGGAAAGATATAAATACAATATGTATGATTCTTACCATCATCTTTCAATGATTAAAAATCCATATAATGGTTCTGAACCATCATTCAGATTTAATATGTAATAATAGGTGCCTACCGGAAGATCTTTGTCATTGTAAGTTCCGTTCCAATCGTTTTTATAATCTGTCGATCCATAAACGGTCGTACCCCATTGGTTGAATATCGTCAACTGAGATTCTGGATACACTCCGGAATAGAGGCATGGAACAACAAATACATCATTGACTCCATCGCCATTGGGAGTAATAATAGTAGGAGCTACACAATCACCAACATCCCCTAAAGAAACAATAACCGTAGCTTCATCACATAGTCCCTCGCAGACTAATCCACATATCTCATATGTGAAATTAATCGTACCTATAAATCCACTTGCCGGATTTAAATTTATTCCTGTACGCTCCACTGTTACACTTCCGAATTGTGGCTGACGAGTGATTTTCACTTCTGACGATGCCGGAACGAAATCATTATCAAAAACAGGCAACAACATTTCATTAGCCTCTGAAAAGCTATAATTGTCATTCACTGCTGTAGGTGCTTCATCAAGAAATACCCTAATTGTATCAGAAGTAAATATGCCACACGCCTCTGTACCGTAAGCAAGAAGTATCTTATTCTCACCAAGTTTTAAATTAGAAACAGAACTGGATCTTCCACCATTATATTCAAGAGATATATTGTCATCCAACGGATCCCAAGTAAGGTCCACCTCAGGAGGACCAAATACTGAAGTCAAAGTAACCGGATTATCATCACATACAAATATTGGATTCTCTTCTGCTTCTGCATCTACAAGTGGGGGGTTCAGAACATTAATATTGATTAATGACGAGGGAGCTGAAGAACAAGATCCGTTATTCGATTCTAAATAAATAAAATTATCACCAATGTTTAATTCATTCAGATTTTCAAGTCTGACACATCTTGAATTGAATGAAGTAATAAAACCATTATTTTCTTCAAGGTATACTTCGTAAGAAAATTCTGAGATATAGAATTCCTGATCTATACATAATTCTATTCCCTGGCCAATAAATGAAGAACATAAGGAATATTCTTCGTGCTCTGGCTGTGGAGCTATGGGTCTTTGAGAAAGCTGTACCGTATAAGGTTGAGAGGACTCAATGCAGCTACCTATTGAAACGGTTACAGTGTATTCTCCCTGTAGATCAGAAGTAAAAACCGGAATGATTGGGTTCTGTTCTTCTGAGATAAAGTCATTAGGTCCTGTCCAGGAATAACTGGCATCCCTTAATGTAGTAGAAAACAGTTTAAGCGTATCTCCGGGACAAATCGGATCGTTGGCACTTACAGAAGGAGCCAAAGACAATTCTGTTACAGTAATATCTATATTATCACTCGGTAAAGACCTACAATTTCCACGCTCAATTACAACGTTGTACGATCCAATATCTTCCAGCTGGATATCAGGAATAATCAGTCTGTTTTGTTCTGTAAATCGCTGGCCCTGTGGAGTATTCCAGACATAAAAACTTCCTTCAATATCACTTATAGCATCAATCATTAAGGTATCACCTGTACAGTATCCGGTTTTTCCTGATATGTCAGGAGTAGGAGGTAATCCTGTGATATCAATTTCTATCTGCCGTTCTTCTGATGCACAAGTGCCATCATATACTTTTAGTGTATATGTACCATTATCATTCTCGGTAGCATCAGGTATTACAGCTTGAATTGCTGTAGTATCTTCAATTCCAATTCCTGTCCATTCATATCTATAATCTCCTTGTGGAAATACAGATGGAAATAACTTAATATCTGTTATACCATCCATACATTCCAGAGCATCACTACTCAGTGCTGTAATCTCAGGAGGTGTAATGATTTCTACCGTTGTGGAGGATTCACCATCACATCCGGATGGAGTCGTAATCTCAACAAAATATTCACCTGCAAGTGCAGGTACTTTAGGGTTTTGAATATTACTTGTAAATCCCTGGGGTCCGGTCCAGGAGTAGTTCCCACCAGGAACAAAAGAGGTGGTAAGCTGGATTGAATCCCCTTCACATCCTGGTCCATCATTATTGGCGCTTATTAATAATTCTGATTCTACTGTAATGGATTGTGGTTCTGAAGGGTCTGACTCACATATACCCTCATTTACTACCACGGTCCAGTCACCGGATATCTCCTCAGACGCATTGTCAATCAAAAGTGTATTCCTGGTCGTTGTGGTGGATTGGACACCATCCTGGAACCAAATGTATAGGTCTGCATTGGGGATATTATTGACTGATAGAGAAATAGATGATCCTTCACAGAAAACATCTCCTGAAACAATTTCTGGAGTAACCGGCTTATCGAACAATGTTACTTGTAATCCAGCAGTATCAGAGATACAACTTCCTACATTGATTACCAGGTTGTAAATGCCTTCATCACTCGTATTTGCATCAAATATAGTATCTGGGAATTGTTGATCAGAAGTAAATCCATTAGGTCCCGTCCAAAGGTATTCTATACCTAATCCTGAAACATCAGTTCCTATAACTATAAATTCTCCTTCACATACTGTCACAAACTCATCAATGACAGAAGCCGTAGGAGCTTCTACTACTGAAATTGAAACTGCAGGAGAAGGATTAGAGTCACATCCCTCCAGGTTAACCACTAGGTAATATAAATGATCACCCCTTGAGGGTGAAATTTGAAGACTCGGTGCCTCAGTCGTTTCAATCAATAACCCATTAGGAAATACACCTTCGTACCAGTTATATGCAATATCTCCATTCTGACTAGTAGTAGTCAGTAGTACTTGGTCTCCGGCACAGATATTTGAACTTTCAGTAATAATTGTTGGAGAGCTAATTTCCTCAACATTGACTTCCACAGTTCCTGCAGAGATACAACCATTGAATCCGGTAATCTCAAGGGTATATGTTCCGTTGTTATTCGGACTGGCGTTGGGAATGATTGGATTCTCCTGATTACTTGTAAAATCTGGCCCCGTCCACAGAAAGGTATACACATCTTCTATGTCTGAAGGAGGAGCATTGGCAAAAAGTTTCAGGGTATCATTACCACAGACTCCAATTTCAAATGTTGGATTCAGTACTTCTGTCCTGAGCATTACTTCTGTAACGCAGCTGGAAGAGTTTCCGGATTCATCCCATACTGTAAATATCACTTCTACTTGCTGTCCCAGTGATTCACAACCAAAAGCAGAAGGTTCAACAGCCATCGAATCAATCCCACAATTGTCAAAAGATCCATTATCAATTGAAGATGGTGTCAACTCTACTTCGTTGATTCCGGATGGATCCAAAAATAATACAGCATTTCTACAAAATACCTGAGGTGATATGGTATCAGCAATTGAAATTGTAAAACTACAAGCATTTTCATTGCCAGCTTTATCATAAGCTATCAACGAAACAACATTATCCCCTGTATTCAGATCAAGCTCTAATGAGTCAAGATGCATTGCAACTGTCGTATCTATTGATGTTGCTCCTTCTACAACATATGAAAGCTCAACATCCGAGTATTTTAATCTGGCATTCAAAAAGCTTACTCCATCTGGTCCATCTGAATCAATACTATCACAAGGATTGATTCCACCACTACTTACTCCGATCCCTTTGAGAGGGATGAAAGAGATGTCAATGCGTCCATCGCTAGCCCATTCATTTATTTGATCTGAAGTTATATTAAAACTCACAGCGGATGCCTCACAAGAAGTAATATTACCTTCATCCATAAATCCTAATGTACTGCCATCCTCACCTTTTACCTCAATACGATCACTCCCATCCTCAAGGTGACAAAGTATCGATATTTCAAGGATGGCATCTTCAATAGAATGGTTAATAGAAAATACCTGATCAAAACTGAAAAATACATTTTGTGCAGTGAAAGCATTGAAATCATCAAGGAATTCAAATGTAAGGAATGAACCTTCATCTGTTAATGGTAGCTTCTGATCATATACTTTATTAAGGAAACAATTATCTGTAACAATGACAGGGGTCGTTACTATAAAATCGAAAGTACATTGATCCTCACTGAGGATTAAAGTGGTATCAGAAAGACATGTGATCGATGGAATTTCAGTATCTACAACCGTTACCTGAAATGAGCATGAATCTTTATTTCCACCGCAATCAGAAACAATAAGATCTACAAGATTTAAACCCACTTCAAGATTAATTTGGTCCCCGTCGATCAATTGTTCCGATATCCTTAACCCGTTAACCATAATCTCTTTGCTGAAAAGGTCATCATTATTTGTAGGTATCGTTAATGTGAAATGGATCCGATTGTTATCACAGATATCATTTATAGCATCTGAAGGCGTATCCGGTACAAAAGGGAATAAAAAAAAGTCTATACTTCCATCATTCAACCATGATATAATATCTTCACCATTGATCTGAAATGATGATAAGGAACTTCCACACTGCACAGAAGACGTCTGAGTAAATCCCAATGTATCAAGAGTCTCCGTTGTTACAACAAATACTTCTGAAGGACCGTCGATATCTGCATTTAATATTTGAATATCAAGTAAAACATTACCAGAAATATCCAGGAAAAAAGGGTTGATGTCATTGAATGTTGTTCTAATAAAATTAACTATAGCATCAGGACTTCCTGGTTCCGTTGAGGATAGCACAGTGCTTGTAGATAGAACAATCTCTGAAGTAGTTTCTACACAATCATCCTGAATTGATAATTCAGGAAGGGTAAAACTTGCCATGCAATCCCCTGGCTCTGCCTCAATCACCGCATCTTCTATACAAGATAATATCTGAGGTGGAGTATCATCCACAATACCATAGGCAGCATTGATCACAGTTACATTTTCACATATGTCGAAGAAAACAAAATCTACCTCTGCATAGGTCAGGAAGCCTTCCGCGGAAGTACCACAAGCTCCCAAATCTAACTCACTGGGAGGAGTTCCTGGAAAGGTCGAAACATCATTGGGGTCATATGTTCCAGGAATGGCCACAAACGTATTGACAGCATTACAATCTTCGATTATCAGATTATCATCAAATTGAGTATACCATTCTTCAAAAGATGGAATAAAATCGGATTGACATGAAAAAATCTGATTGCCCTGGGCCCCTCCGACCTCAGGAGGTGTATTATCCTCTACAATTATATGTTGGATACCTCTAGATATATTTCCACATATATCTCTAAATGTATAAGTTCTATCAATGGTATAATTACAACCTTCTCCATTCTGAACATCTTCATTATTAATGGTTACAGAACTGCAATTATCAATAATATTGGTCGGAAGAAAATCAGCATTCGGTTCATTCAAGACGTTGCATTCAATAACAACTGTATCCAATAAGAAAAATTGAGGAGGCTGATTATCCATAATGGTAACATTCTGGACATGAGTGCTCATATTACCACATGCATCTTCTGCTTCCCACGTCCTTATGAGCGTATAGTTATAGTAGGAGCAATCATCTGGTGTTCCCTCTCTTATAATCTCCTCATCATATTGAAGCCCGGGGGATGAAGTACAATAATCAATTGCAGTTACACCATTAGGAAGTGGTAAAGCCTCACATCCGACTACAGTATCTGATGGCATTTCTGAAAAAACAGGTGCAACATCATCAACGACTTCAAAAAAACTGGTTGTAACACTTTGATTACCGCAGCCATCGATAACAATAAAAGAAACATTTACACTCCAATTACAGATGTTATCAGGGATTGGAATAACATTGGCACCTATGAACCCAACTCCAGCGTTTCCAAGATTATCACTGTAAGTGAACCTAAACCAATCTATCGATTCTGAACAATCATCAGTAGCAATAGCACCTCCCTGTGTAAGTATCCACAGCTCCAATGAATCCTTTACTAATTCTCCGCAATGAACCATCATTGGTGCAGCCTGAGTAATGATATCCGGGCCTGAATTATCTTCTATTGTAAATGAAGTAATGAATTCCTCTGTAGAGTTATCACAATCATCGATCGCTCTGAATCTCACCGCTACGGATTTTTCATTATCGCATCCAGCTGAATCATTGAATAATTGGAGTGTAGTATTCAGATCAGGATCAGCATTATAAATGATCGTATCGCTTTGATCATCAGTAGCTAACATCCCTCCAAAGTTGTTGTACCAAACAGTTAATAGTGAATCAACATTCAATGTGGTACTACAGGACACCACGATGTCTTGAGGAGGCTGATCAACTTGTGGAGGAATGGTGTCAGAAGAGAAATACCCTGCCTTTAGCGATGATGGCATCACTATGATTATTAAAAACAGAAAGGTGTACATATGTGTACGGGTACTCATATAATATTCTCAGATGATTACGAAAATAAGTATTCAGAACGATTAATTCTTTTTAATCAATTCCAATAACTGATCGCGACCAATGGGAGAAAGTCATCATAATCAGTTTATCGTCCTTTGATACTCAATATTAAAGGCTATTGCATTATTAATTCAAAGATAGAACAGAGAAATTAACCTCCTAAAATATAATGAAAAATATAATTGCAGAATATCAACTATCTGACAATTAAAGAGTAGGTGAGAACCAGCATTATTCTTCCTCGTCTGATGTAGCAAGTTTTTTATCCTCAACATTCTCGTCGAGAAAAGCATTTAACTTATCAATGGCAAAGGATGTTTCCATTTCTCCTAATTCATTGATCTTTATATCGAATCCCTTCAGTTCTTCGTGAACACTAGGCTTCCCCTTTTTCTTCATTTTCTTGGGCATGGTATAGCTACTTTCTGTGTTGCAAGATAATAATTACTCTTCATAGAGCATTTCGTAGCTCTTTATTCCACACTCTAGGAATGTGTGATAGCCCTCAACCCCTTCTTTATAAGGTCTAGGTGATGAAATTACTTTTTCATCAGGTGATACAAACACATACAATGGTTGTGAATTCTGCTCAAAATTAACGATCTGAAAATCAGCCCACTTCTTCCCTACATTTCTTAATTTTTCATTTCTTGACTTAGAGATGTATACCGGATCCAGTTTTCGATCATCATCGACGTATAGAGAAACTAAGACTACATCATTATTGAGTTTATCTCTGATATCTTCATCTACCCATATATGCTCTTCGGTCTTTCTACAATTTACACACCCGTAACCTGTGAAATCTACAAGTATGGGTTTATCTACCTCCTTTGCATAAGCAATTGCTTCGTAATAGTCTTTAAAGCAATTGATATTATTAGCACACTTAGTATATGAAGGGTATTTATTCTTAATTTCAGCATCCACATCTTCCGGAGGGCAGAAATAATTATAGTTAGTGGGTGGAGCCAATCCACTCATAAGTGATAAAGCATTATAAGAATTGGTATCTGTATTTTTCATAAATCCAGTACCTAAATAGATGGTGAATGCAAGAGAAGCTAATGCAAATCCAATCCTCAGTTTGCTAAGCTTCTTAATAGGGCTGTCATGAGGAAATTTAATAAAACCAAAAAGATATGCCGTCATTCCCAGGAATATTAAAACCCACATTCCCATAAATAATTCATACTTGAGGAATCCCCAGTGATTGGTCATATCTGCCACTGACAAAAACTTAAGGGCTAATGCCAATTCCAGGAATCCTAAAACAACTTTCACGGAGTTCATCCAACTTCCGGAACGAGGAAGTGTATTCAACCATGCAGGAAAAGCAGCAAACAACCCAAATGGAAGTGCCAAAGCAGTAGAGAACCCCAGCATTACAGTAAATGGACCCGTATATTGTCCTTGTGATGCTGCTTGTACAATTGCAGTTCCTATAATCGGACCTGTACATGAGAATGATACCAAAGCCAATGTTGTAGCCATGAAGAATATACCAAACAAGCCACCTTTATCTGCCATCTGATCACTTCTGGTCGACCATGAACTCGGCAATGTGATCTCATAAAATCCAAAAAATGAAAAGGCAAAAGCAATAAAAATTACGAAGAATAGAGAATTGGCAATCCAATTGGTAGAAAGCCGATTCAGAGCCTCAGGACCTAATAGAATGGTTATCAATAAACCCATTACCACATAAATCGTAATGATTGAAGCACCATATATCAATCCATTCATCCACCCTTTCCTTTTAGTATCTTTTGTAAAAAATGATACGGTAATTGGAATCATTGGGAATACACAAGGAGTGAGCAAGGCCAATAACCCACCAATAAATCCGAATATGAATGTCCATACCAGGCTTGTACTTACTGCTGCTCCTTCTTCACAGTCACTCAGAGGATCTTTATATGTTGACTTCAATGATGGAATCAATTGGTCCAGATATTGACCCTCTATTTTCATCCCTTCTTCATTACCAATCATAGCTGTTCCATTGCCTAAAACATCAAATGTGAATTCTACGTCCGTCGGCGGAAGGCATTTGGTATCGTCGCACGTCATGTAAGTGAGATATCCCTTAATCGGGCCGGTTGCCTTAGATATGTCTATGATTTGTTCAATCTGATAAGGTTCATCACTTAAAAATTTAATGACATCCATATCAAAATAAGTATCATATCCTTCTTTTTTATAACCTGATTCTACAGCTTCACCTACTACCGTGTTACCACCCATAGATTCATAGACAATCTCTGTAGGAACAGGGCCCTCATCATTGGTATATTGAGAATAAACCGTCCATCCTTTTTCAATATCAGCAGAAAATTTAAGTTTTATTTCTTTATCGGATATCTCCTCCTGACTGAAAGACCATACAACCGGGTTAAGTAATCCGGAAGTCCCCTGGTCATCACCTGTAGGAATCTCAATGGATTCATTTTCCATTGATATGGTCTCAATTGATGAGGCAGAAAGATTTAAATCATCCTCTTGATAACGGTCTGGTTCCGGAGATCTTTCTTCACCTTTTTCTTCTTTTGAAAGGTTAAAGGTGAATTCTACGTCTGTAGGCGGAAGACACTTGTTGTCGTCACATGTCATGTAGGTGAGGTATCCAGTGGTAGACGCTGACCCATCAACCAACTTTACTTTCTGCTTTATGATGAAGGGTTCATCATCCAGAAACTTAATCACATTGGTTTCAAACAACTTATCAAAACCTTCTTTTCTATGCCCTTCTTCTATGGGTTCATCAATTATTTCTATCCCTGAGCTTTCTTCATATATTACTTCTGTCGGTACCGGGCCGTCATCACTCGTAAATTGAGAATAGACAGTCCACCCCTCATCCATAGTAGCTTTAAATACCAGGAAATATGAGTCCTCAGATATTTTTTCTGCATAGTAATCCCACTTCACGGGAGTGAGGACTTGCCCCACCATAGTGGATGCAAATACTAATACAGTAATAAGTGACATTAATTGCTTAAAGAGGTAGCTCATAATAATGGAATAATGATGATAAATATATCCAATACAAAAATAATGCTTAAAGGGTGATAATGATTGGGTAAACCATATCATTATTAAAAGTTTAACAGCAGTTAAATAACGTTAATTGAATAACATACATCACACATAGAAGGTGTAAATGATTACTGCAAGCAGCAATAGATGGATCATTTCTGTATAAATCTTGTTCTTAATCCAGGTGATATTCATTGCAAATAAGGTTGAAACTACAACACATAAGAGCAATAAACCTGAATATGAAAAGCCATCTGTAAAGGCAGTAGTTAATAATGCTATGAATGAAAGCCAATAAAACAGATCAATTTTCTTTTGGGCCTGAATTGATTTACGAATGGTGTATTTATTATAACTGAAGAACACTGTAAGAAACAAAAGCAATAAGACAGCAAGGAAAATGTATTGCTCAATTGAAACATCAGTTGTCAGATCAATAAATCCGAATCTATCTAAGAAATCAGAAACCAGAACACCAATGTCTTTTTGCAGGTAATACAATACACTGAAAGAGAGAAAGATAGGGGTTAAAAACCCTGTTAAGTATTGTAATTTTTCAACTCCTTTAAAGGACCTAAGTATCATTAATCCAATAAAACCATAAATGAATGCCCATAGCAATCCTGGGTTCAATAAGAAAGCAAGGCAGCCAAAAAATCCTGTATTGAATATGTGAATAGAACCCAGTTGGTTTTTATAGGTCTTAAACATTTGTGAAATCATTATTATCACGAATGTTAATCCAAGAATTTCGGGTGTTAATTTAATAAGATACTCACTGGCACTAACAAGTAAAATATAGAGTGCTCCCGGAAAAAGAGTATACTCATTAGGTATCCGGTTTTTTAAATAAATTCTGTTTATATAAATACCTTGAGCCACAACAAGGAGGGTACAAATAATACTTTGTAAAAGCGGTAACGACAGATAGCCATACAACCATTCAAGAAATACATTATTCCCTGAATATTCATAAGCAAACCTATCAGGCCATATAAAGGTGTGAATCCTTAATATTATGGCATAGGGTACCAGCAAAAGGGTATTTACAAAATAATTTCTTCTAAATAATTCTAACACTTGCTTTTTAGATAGAATTTGAAAATCAAAAATATAAATATCTGGTAACTAATTTCAGGTAAGTGATGACGGAGATATAGATTAATGAATTCTGTTCATTTATTTCCACCTCCAACTATAATTAAATCTCTATTCATATGATGCCCTGTATTCTCTAAAAGAGACACAAATACCAACCAATTTATATCTAAAGTGTTAATCCAAGGTAGAAACTAAAATTTCTTGTACCTTCCGCCCACTAAAAGACACGCTTCTTCAATGTCAATCAGTCTCTCAGAAATACAAAAACCTATTAAGGAGGAGTTAATCCTATTTGAGAAGCATTTCAAATCTTCAGTTAAGACCAATGTTGCTCTTCTTGATAAGATCATGTATTACATTGTTAAAAGAAAAGGTAAGCAAATACGACCGATGTTTGTATTCCTTTGTGCTCAATCATGCGGGAAGATCAATGATTCAACATATATAGCAGCCAGCCTTATAGAATTACTTCATACCGGGACACTTGTGCATGATGATGTAGTTGATGATTCCATGTATCGTCGAGGTTTCTTTTCCGTGAGTGCACTCTGGAAAAACAAAATTGCCGTTCTTGTAGGTGATTATTTGCTTTCTCGGGGTTTTCTGCTTGCTCTTGACAATGACGAGATCCAGGCATTAAAGATCCTCTCCAATGCTGTAAAATTAATGAGTGAAGGAGAATTACTCCAGATTGAGAAAGCAAGGAGATTAGATATTCAGGAAGATATTTATTACGATATCATAAAGCGAAAGACAGCATCGCTTATTGCTGCAGCTTGCAGTTCCGGAGCAGCTTCAACAACTGATGACTTAGAATTAGTTGAAAGATTTAGGTTATTTGGAGAAACCCTGGGAATGGCATTTCAGATAAAAGATGATTTGTTTGACTATGGTGAAGCAGATATCGGAAAACCCAGAGGTATTGATATCAAAGAAAAGAAAATGACGCTTCCCCTGATTTACAGCCTCCAGAATACTGATAAAAAGACCAAGAAAAGAATAATCAATGGCATTAAGAAAAATAGCACAGACAATAGGTTTGTAAAAGAGGTCATTGATTTTGTTAAATCAACCGGTGGAATCGCTTATGCCGAGGAGAAAATGCAATGCTATCATCAATCTGCACTTGAACTTCTCGATACTCTTCCTATGTCAGAAGCTGTCGATTCACTTAAACAATTGGCTCAATACGTCATTGACAGAAAAAAGTGATCAAATCTCTACTCGTTGAATATTGGCACCTAGAGCATTAAGCCTACCATCAATATTTTCATAACCTCTGTCAATCTGATTGATATTGTGTATCATACTTGGAGAACTCGCAGAAAGAGCTGCGATCAATAATGAAACCCCTGCCCTGATATCAGGTGAAGTCATTGTAATTCCCTTCAATTGTGATTTCCTTTCCAATCCTATTACCGTAGCACGGTGTGGATCACATAAAATGATCTGTGCCCCCATGTCTATTAATTTATCGACAAAGAACAATCGTGATTCAAACATCTTCTGATGTATAAGTACACTTCCTCTTGCCTGAATGGCAACGACAAGCAGAATACTCATAAGGTCAGGAGTAAATCCAGGCCATGGAGCATCATAAATAGTCATGATAGAACCATCAATAAAACTTTGGATCTCGTAAATATCTTGTTCTGGAATGATGATGTCATCACCCTCGATTTTCATTTCTATTCCCATCTTCTCGAAAGTCCCCGGAATGATCCCAAGGTTTTCAACGGAAACATCTTTTATTCTAATAGAAGACTGGGTCATAGCTGCCATTCCCATAAAACTTCCGATTTCTATCATATCTGGAAGAATTCTGTGAGTTGTGCCACTTAAGGAATCAACTCCTTCAATTATCAGCATATTAGATCCTACACCAGAGATTTTTGCTCCCATAGAAACAAGCATCCTACACAATTGCTGGACGTAAGGTTCACAGGCAGCATTATAGATGGTGGTCTTACCAGGTGCCATTGTAGCTGTCATAACAATGTTGGCTGTACCAGTAACTGATATCTCATCCATCAATATATAGGTGCCTCTCAGATCATGAGCATCGAGATAAAATTTTGCTTCTGCATCATCATATTTATAGTCAGCCCCTAATTTTTGAAATCCGAGCAAGTGAGTGTCTATCCTTCTTCTTCCGATTTTATCGCCTCCGGGTTTTGGTAGGAAAGCTTTTTTAAATCTTGCTAGAATTGGTCCTAACAGCATTACTGAACCTCTAATCTTTTGAGCATCCCCCTGGTACTCTTCAGAAGACATATAGTCCAGATCAATCTCATCGGCTTGAAGGCTGTACCGGTTCTTATTTACTCTCTTAACCTTAACTCCAAGCCCTTCAATTAATGAAAGTAGTTTTCTTACATCAACAATATCTGGTACATTATCAATGATAACTTCTTCTGTTGTCAGCAGTGCTGCACAGATGATCTGCAATGCTTCATTCTTTGCTCCCTGAGGTGTAATTTCCCCACTTAGTCTGGCATTGCCCTCTACTTTAAATGCTTGCGTGGACATGAATAAAAATCTATTTAAATAAAAATGGCTCTGAAAATATTTTCAGAGCCATAAATATATTAAATTTTATCGTAATATATTACTTCCTCTTTCTCTTCCTATTATTCTTATTATGCGACCTTCCAGACTTCTTAGGTTTTTGCTTTTTAGAACTTGAAGAATGATAGGTGGGTATATTAAGAAGGTCAAGATGTATCCCTTCCAGGCTGGTAATCTGACCTTTTGCCATTTTTATCAAATCAGCCTTAATGGTCTCATCATTTGCGTAATGTTCCCTGTTCCAGGTCTTATATGCCATCTTCATATATGATCCGATCAGGCTCATAAATTCCATTCTTTTTTCCTCATCCTCGAGAGCAAGAGCCCTTTCAAGCATTTCCTGGATATAAGTACCATAGTGTCTATATCTTCTTACTTGATGAGGGTAAGGAATTTTTTCAGGCTTCAATCCATTGGTAGCTTCAGTCAGTTCTATTCCTTCCGGTGGTGTAACATCCAAATCATATCCTGAGATGCGATAAGCATGTTTCCATAATTTTTCCTGTACCTCACCTACATTTTTATGTTGAGGATTCATCTGATACATCAGGGCTATTACTCCTTCAACAAATCGTTGTCTCGCATCGCGATCTTCAATGGTCTTAGCATGCTGAATGAGTTTCTGCACATGCCTGCCGTATTCTGAAATTGTAAGATTTTCCCTCGATGAATTATATTCTATATCTAAATGCTTTGCCATTATATTATTATATGTGATATTATTCTACTGTTACTGATTTTGCAAGGTTTCTAGGTTGATCCACATTACAACCCCTCATTACTGCAATATGATACGCCAGCAACTGTAGTGGAATAACTGATAATAGTGGGGTTAGGGGATCAAGCGTATCGGGTATCTCTATGGTGTAATCTGCCATTTTCTTAATCTTTTCATCACCTTCAGTAACGATGGCAATGACGATTCCTTTCCTGGCTTTTACTTCTTGAATATTACTCACGATTTTATCATAAGCAGACTTATTGGTAGCAATAACAATGACTGGCATGTACATGTCAATCAAAGCAATAGGGCCATGTTTCATTTCTGCTGCCGGGTATCCTTCAGCGTGGATGTAGGAAATCTCTTTAAGCTTTAACGCGCCTTCCAGTGCGATAGGGAAGTTATATCCACGACCAAGATAAAGTGCATTTGAAGCACTTCTTATTTCACCTGCTATATATTTTATCTGTTCATTTTTAGCAATTACTCTTTCTACCTGGGCTGGAATGTCAGAGAGTGCATAGATTAAACTATGATATTCAGATTCAGAAATTGTACCTCGTTCATAACCCATGTTTAAGGCCATCAAAGTCAATACTGTAACCTGGCTGGTAAATGCCTTTGTAGAAGCAACACCAATCTCAGGACCTGCGTGTATGTAAGAACCACAGTCCGTCATTCTTGCAATACTTGAGCCTACTACATTAACCAGGCCATACAATAGACATCCCTTCTCTTTAGCGATTTCAAGTGCCGCTAGTGTATCAGCAGTCTCTCCAGATTGTGATAATGCCACAACGACATCACCTTCTGATAAAATTGGATTGCGGTATCTGAATTCTGAAGCATATTCTACTTCTGTCTTTACTCTAGCAAGCTCCTCAAATAAGTATTCACCGATGAGTGCTGCGTGCCAGCTGGTCCCACAAGCAACCATGATGATCCTATCTGTCTTTGAAAATCGATTGGTATACGGCCTCATTCCTCCGACACTCACCCATCCCTTATCCGCATTGATGCGACCTCTCATACTTTCAGCAATTGTAAATGGTTGCTGGAAGATCTCCTTTAACATAAAATGATCAAATCCTGCTTTTTCAATTTCATCCAGCTTAAGATCTAGCTCATGTATAGTCGGAGTAGTAGACTCATTATCAATGGTCTTGATTGAGAATTCTCCTTGGCGAGGGACTGTAACAATTTCCTCATCATTAAGATAAACCACCTTCTTAGTATATTTTATAATTGGTGATGCATCACTTGCGAGAAAGTATTCATTCTCACCCACACCAAGCACAAGAGGGCTTGATTTTCTTGCTCCAACTATCTTGTCAGGCTCTGATTTATCGAACACAACAATAGCATAAGCTCCAACAACTTTCTGAAGTGCACGTCTTACTGCTTCTTCAAGGGTCACTTTCTCCGTATTTTTTACCTCCTGGATAAAATTTACCAATACCTCAGTATCCGTTTCACTCTTAAAGTTGTACCCTCTTTCTGTAAGGAAAGTTTTTAAAGACAAGTAGTTTTCGATGATCCCATTATGAACCAATGTTAGGTTGTCATCATCGGAATGATGAGGGTGAGCGTTGAGATCATCAGGCTTTCCATGCGTAGCCCACCTTGTATGTCCGATTCCAAGGTTTCCCTCAAGGTCAACAGAGGAAGCCACATTTTCCAGGTCCAAGACCTTTCCTTTTTTCTTTACGGTATTAATCTTACCATTAAGTATTGATACACCGGCACTATCATAACCTCTGTACTCCAATCTTTTAAGACCTTCAACGATTATTGGATAGGCTTCCTTTTCTCCTATGTAAGCAACTATTCCACACATATGGACAAGTATTTAGGGCTTTGTAAATGAAATGTTCAGTTTTGCCGGATACTTTGAATGCCCGGCACCATAAAATACTGTTCTTTCGGGAGTCTCTGAATCTAGAAGTGAAGTTATGATTATTTCACCTCCTATCAATGGGTTATCGATATAATTTTTTACATGATTGGTAATATTCATTATTACTTTCTTCACTGTTACACCATCTTCTATTTCTTCAACGATCCCTCCACCGAAGACTTCCAAGCCAAAATCAGCCACTAAATTCAGGTCTTGAATCGATATTAATATTGAATCGTCAACATAATAACTGGCTCCATAATTATCAAGTGGAGGATAGCATTCCAGGTTATATCTTGGATCTTCATTAATGGTAAGCTCTATCTCAACTTTATTAATTAGAAAATCTTGGTATTGAAGTACTCCGGAGATATCAATTGCTCCATTTACTCCAGCCATACCCTGTACAAAAAACAAACTATCACCTTCTTCTGGGTTATCAAGGAATAATTCAACCTCACTACCAGAATAATCATGCTCAAAGTGTGAAAATCGATCAATCCTGAATCTGTATTCATATAATTCCTTGCCCCCAATACTGTCCGTGATATAAACCAGCAATTTGTTGAAATCTCCAAGCCTATTGGTATTACCGACGCTGAGCCCCATCATAGAACTTCTATCCGGCACACCGTTAAGGTATAATCCTGGTACAACGTTTAACAAGGATTCATCATCTACAGCAAATTTCATCTGCGTAAAGAAATCTATACCGAAAATCGGTAAAATAGGTAATCTAAAGTGTGGGATCAACAATGATGTAGTATCGATTGCAGGATCAAAAATCAGAAGCGTATCATTAGGTGATATGAATTTATCATCTACCGCAGCTATTGCCAGAGGCTCAATCGGAAGTGTTTCATTGGAAAATGTTGTATCTTCTTTAATAAACTCTTCTGTCCTATATAACTCAAAATCAAATACAGCATCTGACTTTCCATAAAAACCTAAGGAATCATAAGCAATTGCAAGTACCATAGAATCAATGGTTCTATTGCTATAATTCGGGCCTTCATCTAAAACCTGTAATGCTAAATAAAGGTCGGATGTTGTTATTCCAAAAGTGGGATCATCCAATCTTCCTACCATAAAAGTATTGGAAGAAAGACGTCCCGAATTTACAGACCGTCCCAAAATGGTTGAGGTACGAATGGTAGTCGTATCATTAAATTGATAATTAATGGTCTCATCATCCAGTAGATCTCCACCAACAATTGCTGTTTCATCACAGCTTAGGTATACCACTGAGGCCAAAATGGCCACGCACAAAAAAAAGAAATTTCTCCTCATATCGGGTAGAAAATTAAAGGCTTATTCTTCGGTAATCTGATTGTAAAGGTCGATGTGACCGGATAACAACTCTTCAATGTCATCCTGATATTCTATAACCTGCACATCTAAGTCCTTGGTCATATCAGAAACGCCCCCATTCAGGTTTTCGCTTCCTTCAATAATGATATCAGAAAAAGAAACTGCTCCTTTATCTAAATTGATGTTGTCTCCATCCAAAAAGATCTCAAGGTCTTCTTCTTCAAGATTGTTGATGGCAGCTATTTCCAAAAACTTCTTATTAAACGCTTTAGTAACCTCGTTTTCGTACATAGAATAAAGAATCTTTGCATTCTGGAATACAGGATCATCTTTATATACCGATTTTAGATAAAGTGGAATTAGACTGGTCATCCATCCATGACAATGAATAACATCCGGTGGCCACCCAAATTTTTTGACGGTTTCTAAAACCCCCTTACAGAAGAATACCATTCTTTCCATATTATCTTCAAATGGTTGCTCTTCTTCGTCATGAAAGACAAATTTACGCTTGAAGAACTCTTCATTATCTAGGAAATAGACTTGTAGCCTAGCCCCAGGAAGAGAAGCAACTTTAATGATTAATGGATAATCTTCATCATCAACAATGATATTCATACCTGAAAGTCTGACTACTTCATGAAGTCTGTGTCTTCTTTCATTTATTGTTCCGAATCTGGGCATCAAAACTCTAATCTCGAAACCTTTGTCATTGGAATATTGGGGAAGTTTATTCACTACTTCTGATATCCTAGATAAAGCAGTGTATGGATTCATTTCCTGTGTCACAAAAAGGACTCTCTTCTTACTCATATAACTTTGTATAACCGTTTAAAGAAGTGTGTTATCAAAAAGGATTGCAAAGATAATAAAAAAAATGTTGGAAAATGTTGTTTTACTTAAAGCAAAAGAAAAAACATCTTTGATTATCAATCATTTAGTCCTACATTATAAGGATTGAATCAGAGGAAGTTAAACAAAGGTTAAACTTACTTCAGAATAAATGTTACTACTAAGATGGCCAAATAAAAAGTCTATCTAAATATCATATATCTTGCGGACCGATGAACCTGATCGCATCATATAAACAAGATTTTGTCGCTAATCTGAAATTGGCATTTCCAATTATGACAGGTCAGCTCGGTCAGGTCCTTGTCAACATGACAGATAATCTAATGGTAGGCAGATTAGGAGCTGATGCTTTGGCTGCTGTTTCTGTTGCAAATGCCATTTTTATCATGTTTATGGTTTTGGGTATGGGGATTTCATTCGCACTTCCTCCTCTTGTCTCCGAAGCTGATGGTGCCAGATTGTATCAGAATATCTCTCGCTACTTTAAGCATAGCCTTGTATTAAATATTTCCTTTGCAATTATTTGTGCCATTTTAATCCTGGTATCCATTCCGGTGTTATGGCATTTAGGACAAGACCCCGACATTATTCCTCTTGCTATTCCCTATTTAGAAATTACAGCCTGGTCCTTAATCCCACTGATGGTTTTTCAGGCTTTAAGGTGCTATTCTGATGGAATGTCTGACACCCTGCGTCCAATGTATGCCATCATCATTGGAAATATTGTCAATATCATTCTAAACTATGGATTGATCTATGGAAATCTAGGCCTACCTGAGATGGGAGTAAGTGGGGCAGCAATGGCAAGCCTTATAGCAAGGATCGTTATGATAGGTCTCTTACTCTACTTTATTAGACAACGTACCAGATTGTGGGCACACATTGCCAAAGCACGTTATCTCAATTACAAAAAGGAAATATTTAAAAAATTACTTTTTCTAGGTATACCCACCTCTATGCAAGGTTTCTTTGAAGTGACTGCCTTTTCCGGTGCAGCATTGATCATGGGGATGGTGGGAAAAGATCAGCAAGCCGCTCACCAGATATCCATCAATCTTGCCTCTGTTACTTTTCTGATGTGTTCAGGGATCGGGATGGCTGCAACCATAAGGGTCGGAAATCAATTGGGTAAAAATGATTACACCAAAATGCGAGATGCCGGCATGTCCTCAATCATTCTTGTGGGAATGATTATGGCGTGTATGGCCATTTTATTTATAATATTCAGGCATTTTCTTCCGACCCTGTACATCAACGATGATATAGTAATTAACTATGCTTCAACCCTATTGATATTAGCAGCCATATTTCAGATTCCCGATGGTGTTCAGGTTACCGCATTAGGTGCACTAAGAGGTATCCAAGACGTCAAAGTTCCTATGATTATAACTTTTATTTCATACTGGATATGTGGTATTCCAGTAAGCTATATCGCAGCAATAACATTGGGGTATGAACACATAGGAGTGTGGATCGGTCTCATCATTGGTCTTTCAGTCTCAGCAGTGCTATTGACCCATCGATTTCACAAGAAATCCCTTCTCTTAATGAGCAAATAGCTTATTTTATCACATTAACCGATCCAGATTTCAAAATGATGGCACCTTGATTGGTCCATGATAATGGAGTAATACCTTGAAAGTTATTTTGTAGTATAATATTATCAAGATAAAGCGTTCCTTGATTCAACAATGCTCCTCCTTCGGTAGGATGCTGCCCGTCTTGAAGAATGAGATATGATAACTCCAGGGCCCCTCCTGTTCCGATGTTAAATATTCTATTATTCCCGTCTCCGGAAATGATCGAAGTATTCTCCACCCCTTCAATGATGATGTGGCGATTGATATCAATTTCAGACTGGAGCAATATAGGTGAAGTCACTGTTTCAGCAATTCTCACGGTGTCGTAACTACATACTTCATTGATAGCTGACCTTAGGGATTCCAATCCAGCGTCCAATACATTCGAAACCATCTCTTCCCCACTGCATTTAACAATGGTAAAATGGTCATTAACCATTCCTGCATCAGTTAAGAATTCCATGCTCAAAGTATCACCAGTAACATTCATAACACAAGATCCCAGTAAGCTTACCGAGTGAAACATGGCAGGATGGTCTAATGTTCCTCCACTGATCTTACCAGACGATCCCGCAGTAATATAAACCGTCCCTTTATCTTCTTCAGGGCCGGCAGAGGGTTCTCTATATGCTCCATTTCCAGAAATTCTACCATCTCCTTCACCTGTATCTCCCACAGCATGAGTGTTGATGTCAAAGGTGCCGCTCAAGCCATAATGACCATTGATGTAATAAGAGCGCTCATAGGAATGACTATGTCCTGATAAAACAAGATCCACACCATTTGCCTCGAGCATCGGTAAAAATCGTTCTCTCATCTGAATGAGGTTGGATTCATCATCTGAGTCATGAGAACCCTTCGTATAAGCCGGGTGATGCCATAATGCTATGATCCACTTAGCGGAAGTTGCCTGTATATCATTTTCACACCAGGTGTACATAGCCCCTCCGATTGAGCGGTCCGTCTCGTAACTATCCAAAACAATAAAATGTACATTGCCATAGTCAAAGCTATAATAAGCTTCAGTACCGGATGCCAGGCCACCACACTCACCCATTTTAGGGAAAGTAAAAATATCATAGTAAGGTCCGGTCTGATTATCTGAATCTGCTGTATAACCATCATGATTCCCCAGGCAAGACCATGATACTGAGTTTTGAAGCCTAGATTCATACATATTATTGAATAATGCATTCTGGTATTCAGCATCGGTCCCACTATTGTACGCATTATCGCCCAGGAACAAAACCATATCTGTATGATCCTGTCCTATATAATTGTAATAGGCATTTCTCACATTTCTTTGATTGCTATTGGCTGTTCCACAATCACCTAAAATCCATGCTGTGAGTGGAGCATCTGCCCCAGGAGTGGGATAAGTTTTGAAATATATCTCTGAATCAGATTCAAGTAATATTTCACTTCCGGTTCCTATTCTATAGAAATACTTAGTATCCGTATTAAGCCCTGTTATTGTAATTTCATGATCTGTTTTATTGACATTATCACTGACCGTATTATCTAGATTATTAACATCAGTTCCATAATCGATACTGCTATAACAAGGCACATTGGTTCTCCATTTAATCGTCATCTGGTCATCGGATGCTTTCTGAAGATAAGGCCCTCTAATAATATCCAGGGTTGCCTCTTTTAAATATAGATCAAAACTTAAATCAGAACTTGTTGCGCTTTTTTGATGAATTTCTACTGCAATTACATTTTCTCCTTCCACAAGGGTATTTGGAATTGTGGAAATATCCAATGCATTTTCTGAAGAAGTCGATGAAGCATAGGTGCCATATTCTATAGTGCCAGATGGCATATTTATTCTTTGTACCTCACTCCCATTCAGATAAACAACCGCTCCGTCATCATATGTAACACCCAGTTCAAGATCCTCCAATCCTGTAGCACCGGAAACATTAAATCGCTTTTTTGTGTATACGGTATTAACAGAAGCTGTTTCAGTTGCTTCGTCACCATCCCCATATCCTATTTGCGTTAATCCGAGAGCCCATCCGGATTCATCATAAGCAGGTTCTTCCCACTCATCCGTCCCCTGAGCAACTGGCTCATTCCCACCATCAAAATAATACCAGTTGCCTCCATTCTCTAAAATGAAATCGGGGTCAGGTATATGGCCTGTTAATGAGAGATCAAAACTCAGGTCAGAGCTAGTAGCATTTCGCTGGTGCACCTCTACTGCAATAGTATTATCTCCGACAACAAGATCATTGAAAATTGAAAACGTCTCAAGGGCATTATCCCCGGAATTACTAGATGCAAATGTTCCATACCCTATTGATCCTGAAGGCATATTCTTCCTGGCCACTTCATTTCCGTTGAGATAAACTACTGCCCCATCGTCAAAAGTAATGTCAACCACCAAATAATTAAATTGAGAAGGATCACTAACTGAAAAAGTTTTTCTAAAATATCCGGTGAGTGTTGAAGATGAAATTACGGTAGTCTCATCTCCATCTCCATACCCCAGTTGTGCATTGCCAGGGATCCAGGAAGAATCATCATAATTTAAAGATTCCCATTCATTACCCATAATCGGTGATGGTTCATTCCCCAGGTCGTAGTATTTCCAGCTTGCCCCCCCTGGGATGAGTTGCGATATCCCGTAAACGAAACTGCCCAGCATTATAAATAGCACTAATATTCCTCTCATTATTTACTAATTTATATTATCCAAAATTTCATTCATCTGATTGATGAGTTTTTGAATATATGGGGTCTTAATCTTGTAAGAAGGGAGTTGTTCAATAGTATTAGAAGCCGCTTTGATATCCTTCAATGCTTCTGTTTTCATTCCTATATTTAGATAAATGTGTGCTCTTTTTACCATCCATTTTTCTTTCTGATGGTTTAATCCGATGACTTCGTTAAGCACTTGAATGGCATCTGTCAGCATTCCACTATTTATACACAATTCAATTTTCCTGTCGTAGAAAACAACTAATGCTCCCAGGTCACGTATAGCTGAATCGCACCATTCAATAGCTTGTGAAGTATGAAAATCCGTCTCACATTTGCGATAAGCATCTATGATATCCAGGTAATTCTTAGGTATACGTGTTTCAATATGATCCAGAGCATCAATCAGGTACCTGGCACCTAATTCATGTTGCTTTAATTCCCCATAAGAGTGACCAAGTAATTGTAAAGCTCTGAAATAATCAGGAGTTTGAGTCAATTGTCTGTTCAGGTAATAAACCGTACTATCAATCTCCTTTAACTCTGAATAAGATCTTGCCAGCAAATAAAAGATATTGTTTTGGTCAGTATTTCTGATTATAGCTTGATTAAAATCTGAAATTGACGCTTGGAAATTCTCATGTTGAAAGTAAAGGTCCCCCCGTTTGACATATAACTCAGGATCTTCATCATTATCATCGATCTGTGAGGACACCAACTGGATTCTTTCATGGAGGTCTCCATGAAACATGAATAACAACGGTATCAAAAGTTTCACTCCCATAATGGACACTCTAAAATTCTATGCAAATGTAATACCAGACCACCCTATTTAACTGATATCCAATGACTAATTACCGTCCAATGTGTGTTAATTTATTGAATAAAAGTTATACTAAATCTAATTTTAACATTGAATAAGATCAATGTTGATGTCCTCCTCCACCTTCATCCTTTTTAGATTGAGCCATTAAGAAGAACGCTCCTTCTGTTACAATTTCCATAGATTCATCAATGCGATCAATAGGCATGATTTCAATAAAACCAAGATCTGATTCACCTGTCATGATTTGAATTTTTTCAAAATGAATTTCAGTTTCATGGCCCTCTTCCTGGTGTTCCTCTTCTTTGACAAAGATGTAATTCAACCCTTTATCCTGGGCGACGGCCGCTTGTGGTAATGTCCATACCATCTTCTCTTGACTGATGATTCTGGCTTCTACAAATTCCCCCACTGCAACTTTTGCATATGCTACATCAATTTCAGCATGTACCTGGTAACTGTTATTATCCTCATTGATGAATGCATCAATCCACTTTATATGCGCAGAAAGCAATTGTTCTGGCTCCGATTGCACGTTGAACAGGATTTCCTGGCCGACTTCAAGTTTGTTTACGTCACTACTGTAGGCAGATAAATGAAGGTGTAGGTGATCGTTGTCAATGATTTGTGCCAATTCATCTCCCCTGTTGATAAAACTACCCTTGTAAGCCATCATTTTCTGCAGGATTCCTGAATTCTCAGTGCTGATGAAGAAAAATGGATTAAACGTACCATCTCCTGAAGGAACCTTTCCGACTGCCTTCATTTTTTGCTCTATGGCTTGCATTGTAAACTTGGCCTGATCTCTTTCGACTACAAGCGACTCATATTTCTTTAAAGGAGAGATTGATTCATCAGCGAGTTCCTTTTGTCTGATGACCTCCTTCTCCAGGTAAGTAAGCTTTGCATTAAGAGACAACCATTCTTCATTCCAATCCAGAAGGTCAAGATTTTCAACAGTAAATATTTTCATCCCTTTTCTGATCTTCTGACCTTCCAGTAGATGAACCCTGGTGATCTGGCCTTCCATCTTACTGCTTACCACGATCTTTCCTGTTGATGGCAATTCAACGCGCCCGATCAGTTTTACAGCTGATTTTAAGTTCTTTTTCTGTATACTTCCAAACTTAATTCCAATATTTTCTGCCTGAGTTAATGTGAGGGCTATCTCTTCATCGTGATGTTCCTCTTCCATAGGTTCTTCATTTGCATGACTGTGTGTATTACATGAGTACAATAGCCCAATCAATAATGGCAGGATGAATATTCTTTTAATCATGATATTTATTTTATGCTATGAGCAGCGTCGTTTAATAATAATAAGTAGTCTCTTATCGATTCAATTCGTTTCACCCTGGCTTTATATAGTTGTTCATAACCAAGTACAACATCTGAGTAGCTAACTTCACCATATTGATAAGCCTTTTCTAAGTCAGCAATCAATGTTTCCATTGAAGCGATTTCCACATCGTAAATTGCAAGTGTGTTGCTGAGCCATTCCTTTCGTGCAGATACGATGTTTTCATTTATTCCCAGCTTACCTTTTAACCATCCTTCTTGAAGTTCGATGGATTCAACCTGGAGTCTGGTACTCTGATCCACAGATTTATTATATCCACCGGATAAAGGAACATTAATCCCTACCTGATACCCGAAGTAAAGCAGGTCACCGGAAATACTCTGTAATCTCAGACCTCCCAAAACCTGTGGGAGATTTTGTGATTTCAAGGTCTTGGCTTTCGCCAAATGAATCTCTTTCTTTTTACTTAAACCGGCAACGAAAGGATTAGCACCTATGTCTATATCAATTTGTGTCAACAGCGTAGATTCAAGATCTGAAGTTACCCAATCTCTTTCATCAAGGATCAGGTTCATAAATTGAAAATGTTGATCAGTAACCTGGAACCATTGAGCAATATTAAGTTCGATGAGATCAATCTGGTGATCTGTCTGTCTTAATGATAGATTACCAGTCTGGCCCAACTCCACCAGCCTGTCGGCTATATCTCTGAACTTTTGATATGCTGAAAGCCGCTCATTTTCAATACTGATCATTGAATTAGCATAAGCTACCGACAGATAGGAATTCATTAAAGATCGCTTGAGATCCATCAATTGGATCCGCTCCTGTACCTGGATTTCGCCAGACAATGCATTATAATAGTCTGTATAAGATTTTTTTACACCCGGCAGCCTAAAGTTCTTCTGTACATTCAATGATTGAATACCTGATACACCATCAAGATTAAACTCTTCTCCTGATATTGAAAACGACCATGGATTAGGTGCCAGTGGATTCTGAGCTATACTCAGGAATGCATCCTGATTCAGTTGATTGGCTCTTAATAAAGGATGCTCACTTTCTTCGATTTTCAACATCACCTGATCCAGGCTGTACTCGGTCTGACTCATTCCCAGACCTGGAATAAGAAGTAATAAAATAATAGGCAACCACTTTCCAATTCTTCTATGCCCTATTTTTTCAATCCATGAATAGAGAATAGGGACTACAATCATCGTCAGAATGGTTGCAGTAATTAAGCCCCCGATGACAACTGTTGCAAGAGGTCTCTGCACCTCGGCACCTGCCGTTGTACTTATAGCCATAGGAAGAAATCCCAGAGAAGCCACAGATGCAGTCATTATTACCGGTCTTAATCTCACCTTTGTACCCTTTGTAATTATTTCATTTACATCACTCATGCCTTCTTTTTTTAATTGGTTGAAATAAGCAATGAGAACAATCCCATTTAACACCGCTACTCCGAATAAGGCAATAAAACCTATGGCAGCACTGATACTGAAAGGCATGCCTCTGAGGTATAATGCCCAGATGCCACCTATTGCAGATAATGGGATGGCAGTGTAGATGAGCAATGCATATTTAATGGAACTAAAAGTAAAAAACAGTAGAATGAAAATAACTGCCAGAGCTATAGGAACCACCAATGCAAGTCTTCCCCGTGCTCTTTCGAGATTTTCAAATTGCCCACCATATCTCACATAATATCCAGTCGGGAGGCTAAGATCCCGGTCAAATCTGTTTTGGATATCATCAATTACTGTCGCTATGTCCTTATTACGAGTATTTACTCCAATGGTAATCCTCCTCTTGGTATTATCTCTACTTATCTGGGATGGCCCTTCTTCATACCCGATGTAAGCCAATTCAGATAAAGGCACCAATAAACCATCAGGGTTTTGAATTTTGAGCTCTTGCAAGCTCTCAATACCTTGTCTGTGATGCTCAGCAAGACGTACAACTATATCATACCGTTGTTCACCCTCATAGAATAATCCAGCTTTTTTTCCTGCAAATGCTGTTTTGATCAAGTTGTTAACCTCATCTATATTTAATCCATATCTGGATATGGCAAGACGGTCATACTTAACTACCATCTGCTGTAATCCGACGGTTCTTTCTACCTGGATATCTCCTACACCGTCGATGGTATTGAGTATGGATTCTGCCTCTTCAGCAACCTGTACCAAAATACCTAAGTCTTCTCCATAGATCTTAATGGCTATATCCTGTCGTATACCTGTCATCAATTCATTGAATCGCATCTGAATCGGTTGAGTAAACTCATAGATTACTCCCGGAAACTTTTCCAATTCTTCCTCCATCAACTCAAACATCTCTTCCCTCGTAGAAGCAGTGGTCCACTCACTTCTGGGTTTCATAATGACATATATATCTCCTGCCTCAAGAGGCATAATATCGGTTGGAATTTCTGCCGTTCCAATTTTAGTTACAACCTGTTCTACTTCGGGAAATTTTTCTGTTAGTATATCCTGTAATGGAGCTGAAACTTCAACGCCTTTCTTTAGAGAACTTCCGGTAGGTAGGATCTGGTGCAATGCAAAATCTCCCTCATCCAGGGTCGGAATGAACTCAGATCCCATGTTATTCATGATCCATAAACTCCAGGCGAATATTGCCAGGGTACAAACAATGGCTATCTTTTTAAATTTTAGTGCCAAATCTCTGACTGGAGCATAAATACTATACAACCAGGCTATAATCTTTGATGAGAGCGTTTTTTCTTTTTCTACTGCTCCCCTAAGGAATGTCGCCGCCATCATAGGAACATAAGTTGTGGAAAGTATCAACGCCCCAAGAATAGCAAATGATACAGTTTGTGCCATCGGGATAAACATCTTTCCTTCAATCCCTCTGAGGAATAAGATGGGCAGGTATACCACCAGGATAATAATTTCTCCGAATGCAGCAGAGGTTCTTATCCTGGAAGCGGCTCGATGAATAATCCCTTTTTGATCGGCAACGGAAAGCTTCAACTCCCGGTTCTTCATGCCGATGTTTAATAGGATCGACTCAACCACTATTACAGCACCATCTACGATCAATCCGAAATCAATGGCCCCAAGACTCATTAAATTGGCTGATACTCCGAAGACCCGCATCATACCGATGGCGAATAACATACTGAGTGGAATGACAGATGCTACAATGAGTCCTGCCCGGAGATTCCCAAGCAAAAGTACTAGTATAAAGATGACGATTAAGGCTCCTTCAGATAAATTGGTTATAACTGTTCTGGTTGTATTGGCAACCAATTTAGATCGATCCAGGTAAGGTTCAATCACAATACCTTCAGGGAGGGACGCTTTAATTTCCTCCATTCTTTCCTTTACTAGTTTGGTGACCTGGTTAGAATTGGCACCTTTCAGCATCATCACCTGCCCCGCAACAACTTCTCCTTTTCCGTTTTTGGTTACAGCTCCAAATCTTGGTGCATGGCCAATCTTAACCTCAGCCACATCTTTAAGCATTAAGGGTATGTGTCCATTAAACTGCACCAGTATGTTTTCTAAATCCCTGGTCGACTCTACCATTCCTTCTCCTCTTATAAAGTAGGTCTGATCATGTCTTTCTATATAGGATCCTCCTGAATTGGCATTGTTGCTCTCTACTGCTGTAAAAATATCTGAGAGGGATAAATTGAAGGCTGCCAGTTTTTCAGGGTCTACTGATATCTCGTATTGTTTCAGAAAACCACCTGAACTGTTGACTTCAACAACACCTGGAATTCCAATGATCTGACGCTTTATAATCCAATCCTGAATACTCCTGAGGTCTGTTGAATTATATTGATCTTCATACCCATCATCGGGATAGACAGTATATTGATATATCTCACCCAATCCCGTAGTGATTGGTCCCATTTCAGGTGTACCATATTCCTCAGGAATGGATTCTCTGGAGACCATGATCTTCTGATTGATCTGTTCCCGAGCCCAATAGATATCTGTATTCTCCTGGAATACAATTGTAATTACTGACAATCCAAATCGTGAAATCGATCTGAGTTCTTCAACTTCAGGAATATTCCCCATTTCTAATTCAAGGGGAAAGGTGATCAATCTTTCGACCTCTTGTGCTGAAAGGTCGGGAGAAGAAGTAATGATCTGCACCTGGTTATCAGTAATATCAGGTACTGCATCAATGGGAAGATTTTGAGCTGATTGAAGACCCCAGATGATGAGGCCGATTACCATGGCTACTATTATGATCCGATTATAAATCGAAAAATGAATGATTTTATCAAACATGTGTTGGAAATTCTATTCAATAAGTAATATTGACTGCTGTATCAACAGTGTCAATTAAGAATACATACTTATGAATAGGAAGGCGGGCCTCTTTCTTGTCCAATGTCTACCGACTTATTTTGATAAATCTGATCAGAAAGATTCCATTCCTCTGCATCTGAAAACAAATCAAGGACTACTAAATCAGCACCTTTAAAAAAACAATCAATTTCAAAATCTATCTGGTGATTATCCTGTATTTGAAAATGTTCCAGATGATCGATTCCAAAATCGTGCTCCAGAATAACTCCAAGAAACTCCATGAGACACCGATCATTTTTTTCACAGCTTATTTCCGGATCTTCAAAAGATTCAAGATTGTGTGAATGTGGAATAAAGGTATGTAGCAGAAAGATGACTGCAGCGGTGTAAATTGAAGACAACTTCAATATATGAAATACCTTTTCCATGATCTATCAAAGATAACAAGGTATTGCTAAAATTATTAGTGATTTACATCACTTGTTGAAATGCTAAAAATTAAAATTCAAATTGGCACTAAACAAAATAGAATTTAACCCTGTATCCCTTGAATAATAAGCTGTTCTGAATTCAATGGATTTAAACATAAAAGGTCTTCCAACAATGCTACCTCTGGCCAATCCGAAATCAGGTGAATATGAAAAAGCCAATCCATACTTCTGACTGTTCAATGCAGATAAATCATAATCAGATGTGTAAAAATCTTGTGTAGACAGGTGGGTGCTGAAAGGAGCAAAGTAATCAGCTTCCGATTGAGTATGATATCGGAAGAATGGAGCGATGCTAAATACATCACTTACTTTTATTGGCACCTCAACACTGAATGTATGTGCATCTATCCCAAAGTCATCTGTATAATATCGATAATAAGTCCTTAATACGAATTGATCCATAGGGAAGTAATTGAATCTTATACTAAAAGGTAACTTCAATCTTGACCCGGGTAATCTTTCAATATCATGCTGATCACTATCAGCAAAGAAAACCCTATGGAAAGGTGTCGAAAGCAATCCTTCCATGTATATGGCTTCAGCACTGAGTGAAATCTGCATCCTCTTATTGAGAACCTGGGAATAAATTGCAGCTAAATTGTAAGATTTTCTATTGGTAGTGGGAACGTTTACACTACCACGCAATTCCTGAGGGAGATATAACTTCCACTGATCTATAAAAGCCTGACCACTTAAAGAAAACTCTGAATTCCCTTCATTCCATTCCTTAGTCAGATTAAGGCCTCCATTGAAGGAGGTATAGTCATATTCTGATGAGAACCCAAGTCTACCACCGTAGGTCCATCCTGAATTTAGTTTCTTAATCTGATAACCCAGTGATGCATAGGCTCTCAAGTCTTTACTTGAAGCTGATGACATCCTGTCATCAATCATATCTGTAGAGGCTGAAGTATAAAAATCAGCACCAAAAGTAGCCGAAATACTCCTTGCACTATCAAGAGGAATATTGACAACCAAAATATTGGCAACATCTGTCAATTGTTCTGTACCTAATCCTCCTTCAACAGCAGAGTTGTTCCCATCCTGATTGTAATAACTGGTGAGAAAATTAACATCTATGTATTTCTCATTTTCTTTCATCTGGTAACCAGATTGACCATATACATAGATGAAAAGCGTTGTCAATATTGAGGTGATTATGATTTTTTTCATGGGCATTTATAATTTAATTACAACCACATCCACCACCTACTTTGCCACCATTGGCTCCTGCCGCACCTTCACGATAGGCTTCAAAGTTTGTTTCAAAAACCACCAACTTCTGTTCGGCCAGAAGCATGGCTTTGTCATTCAGGTACATCTTCTGATAAGACTTTACCGACATACAAGAAGAAAGGCATAAAATGGTTGCCCCCACCATCAGAATTTTTTTCATGATACTTACTATTTTATATAATTTAGGTGGATGTTATCTGTTGTCAGGAGTTGATCCTCATCTGTGACTATGATCGCCTCAACTCCTTTAAGTTTATTAATCATATACAATCCATCTTTCACCCCAAGGACAAAAGTTGCAGTAGCGAGAGCATCACCAATTTCAGCATCCTTGCATACAATGGTGACACTTTTTATCCCTGTCGTAGGATAGCCTGATTTTGGATCAATGATGTGACTGAATCTCTTACCCTGTGATGTAAAATATTGTTCATAATTTCCTGAAGTAACCACAGAAGTATTTTCTACCTCTATAGTAGCCATGGCTCTATCAATATCTTTAGGGTCAGCAATTTTAATGGTCCATGAGGCCTCAGCATTTGAGACCATTCCCCAGATACTCAAATCACCACTTGCATTGATAATACCCCCTTTAACACCTTCAATCTCTCTCATTACTTTTTGAGCCATATTGGCTGCATAGCCTTTCCCTATCGCTCCAAAACCTATTTTCATCCCTTCATCTTCAAGAAATACTTTTTTTGATTCAGGATTAAGCACGATCTTATTCCAGTCTACGCTGGACCGTATATCTTCAATTAATTGATCTTCAGGTAAGGGTCGCTCCTTCTTATCGAAGGTGTACAGATGACCCATAGAGGCAAAGGAAATATCAAATGCCCCGGATGTCAATTCTGAGATCTTTTTACTTCTTTCTATGAGACTGAATAATTCAGTGCTCACTACCATTGGGTTTATTCCAGCAGATCTATTGATAGCCGATGTCTCAGAATTGGGGTCCCAGGAAGAAATTAGTTTTTCAATTCTTGAGATTTCTTCAATAGCCGCATTAATTCCTTTCCAGGCAGTAGTTTCATTTACAGCCGTAGCAGTAATCACAAATCTGGTCCCCATCAGCTTGAGTTCTTTAGACTGGCGCACCAACTGTTGACCCGACATATTGACACAGGATATCAAAGAAATGAGGAGAATTAAGAATCTAGTCATCTGATTATCGGCATTCAGAAATAAACGCATCAACGGATTGATCTTTAAAGTCAATGGTCTTAATGACCTCTTCTTTTTTATTGATCAGAACCAAATGGGGAAAGAGTCCTGATTGATTGTACTTGCCAGCAAGATTTTCATTTTGTTTCTTCAATTCATCAGAAAGTTTGTTCTTCTTTTTAGCTGGAAAATCCAGGTATAGCAGGACAAGCTCTTTTCCTGCATATTCTTGAAATTCTGCCGAATCTAAAATGGAGGCTTTAAATCTTTTACATGGTCGACACCAGTCAGAGCCAGCAAAGATCATCAGAATCTGTTTATTCTCTTTTTCAGCAATTTTAAGTGCTTCATTGTAATCCGTGATAAAATTTGTAGTAGAAAGATTGAAAAGGGCAGAAATTAATATTGTCAAGATCATAGAGAATCATTGATGAGTAATGAATTTGAGAATATAAACCGATCCATGACTTTCATTAGTATACAAGATGCATTAAAATCCTGTTAACACTCTTAAAAGATTACAGCTTAAGCTTCTGTAATCTTAAGCTATTGGTGATTACTGAGACTGAGCTTAAACTCATCGCAAGTGCAGCCAGCATGGGGCTTAACAGAACACCTATAAAAGGAAACAGAATACCTGCAGCAATTGGTACTCCTACCATATTATAAATGAAAGCAAAAAAGAGATTCTGCTTTATATTTTTCATTACAGCACTACTGAGATTGATGGCTTTCACAATACCTCCGATGTCACCTTTTACAATCGTCATATCTGCACTTTCAATAGCAATGTCCGTTCCTGTACCCATGGCAATGCCAATATCTGCCATCGCCAGAGCAGGTGCATCGTTGATGCCGTCCCCTGCCATAGCAACCCTCTTCCCCTTTTCCTGAATTGCCTTCACAGCATTGTACTTATCTTGTGGCAACATTCTGGAATGTATACTTTCGATATTTAATTCCCCGGCAACTGACCTCGCAGTTGCTTCTACATCACCGGTCATCATGATAATTTCTACCCCTCTTTGTTTTAAAGACTTTATAGCTTCAGATGCATATGATTTGATCGGATCAGAAATTGAAATAATTCCTTCTACTTTTTTCTCTATAGCTACGAATACAACAATCTCTCCCTTTGACTGTCTCTTGGCGGCTTCATCATTTAATGACTGCTGAACAGTTAACTGATGATCTTGCATAAGAGTGAGATTACCAATAATGATTTCACGTCCTTCTATTTTACCTTTCAATCCTTTTCCAACTATCACCTTAAATTGCTCACATTTATGAAGCTTTAAATTCCTTTGATGAGCTTCACCCACAATTGCATTGGAAATGGGATGCTCACTTAGATTTTCAAGTGATGCTGATAATCTCAATAGGTCATCTCCTTCCCAAGTATCAGTCACTATGGAATTAAACTCGGGTTTGCCTTCTGTTAAGGTTCCCGTTTTATCTATAACCAGGGTATCGATTTCAGCTAATTGCTCAAGCACGCTTGCCTGCTTAAATAGGATACCATCTTTCGCCCCTCTTCCGGTCCCCACCATTATGGACATGGGTGTAGCCAGGCCTAAAGCACAGGGGCATGCTATGATCAATACACTAATAGCGGCTGTGAGTGCATAAACCCAGGAAGGTTCAGGGCCCCATATGCCCCACACAACGAAGGCTATTAAAGCAATAGACACAACTACAGGAACAAAATAAAATGAGATTTTATCTGCCAGTCTCTGGATGGGTGCCCTGGATTTGGAAGCATTGGAAACCATCTGAATGATCTGAGCTAGCATGGTCTCCGAACCAACTTTTTCTGCCCTCATCCTGAAACTTCCATTGTTATTTATAGTACCTCCGATGACTTGATCGTGAATAGTTTTTTCAATGGGCATCGGTTCCCCTGATATCATAGATTCATCAATAATTCCCTCGCCTTCTATGAGGTATCCATCTACTGGAATTTTATCGCCTGGCTTGATTATAATAACATCACCTACTCTGATTTCCTCAAGATCAATGGTAAGTTCTTTCCCATCTCTGACTACAAGGGATTGAGGCGGCACCAATTGTAGCAATGCTCTTATGGCACTACCCGTACGACTGTGGGCTCTGGCTTCTATTACCTGACCCAGCAGGACCAGGGTTAAGATGACTACGGTAGCCTCGAAATATAAATGGACATTCCCCCCTGGATCTTTGAATGAATCAGGTAATACTTCTGGAAATAACAATGCAAATACGCTGTATAAAAATGCTGAACCAGCACCAAGAAGAATCAAAGTCCACATATTAGGGGACTTGTTGATCAGTGATCTATATCCTCGAAGGAAAAAATTCCAACAAGCATAAAATACCACGGGTAAGGCAAGGAAAAACTGAACCCATCCCATTGTTTTAGGTGAAGCAATTGCATCAATTGGAAGCCCTACCATCTCTCCCATGGAAATGATGAATATTGGAACGGTAAATAACAGAGAAATGAAGAATTTCTTAAGCAATGATTGATAGGCTCCATCCTCTTCCTTCCCCTCTTTCATGCTGCTTGCCAATTCATCTTTTACAAGGTCCATTCCACACACCGGACAATCTCTGAAATGATCATAAGTTTTCTCTCCTTCGCACAACATAGGACAGTAATACACTCCCGGTGAATGGTCCTTCACAACATTCAGTTCAATCATGGTGGGCACTTCCTCTCTTGGGCCTTTGAGGATGTTCACCTGGTAATCACCTACAGCTTTTAATTGATCTTCAATCTGAGCATCTGTAAATGCTACTTCTGACTCTAAAATCGCTTGTCCGGGATGAAGTATGACTTCAACATCTTCAATTCCATCCATCTCCTCTAGGGATTTCTTTACCCTCGATACACATCCATTACAGTGCATACCGTCAATAGCTATATATTGTTTCATCTTAATTTATTCAAAAGTGTCTACAATTTACAACAACTGATCAATAACTATTGATCAAAGTTATAAGAGAAGAAAGTCATCTGGAGATTAATAAGGTAATTTGATGGCCTTCTTTATTCTGGTCAAGGTTTTACCAGAGTACAATTGCAAAGAATTAGATTTTTTAAATCCCATTGGTTCCAGACCATCGATTTCATCATAAAGCTGAATATTCATAGGTTTTCCGGCTCCGTTACGGATCACTAAATCCAAGAGCAATCTTCTGGCATCCATATCAGCCCGAGGCATTGTAAAAATTTCGTAAAGGGTGTTGTGGCTGGCGATAAAAAAACTTGCAGCGAGGAAATCATCATTTGACTTGCTTTTGATTCCATTAGAAAATCCAATTCCTCTCTGTATGGCATTGTACATGATCCGCATCAAAGCATTTTTCTTCATTGCGGGAAAGGCAGAAAGGTCAACCAGCAATTCAGGTTTCATACCTGAAACAAATGATAGATGATCTTTAGATTCTTCATGTATTGCATCAAAAACATCAGAATCATACTGCTCAGATAATGCTTCATATTCTTTATTGAGCATAAATGTGGCATAAGGACTTTCAATGGTCTTAAGTCCTTTTAGGGATCTCAAGTGGATACCTCTATTGAGGGGATATATCGCATTGGAAGAATGCTCGCTTGCGACACTTATCATATCCTTGATCCTGGAAGAGTGTAATACATTCACGCTGTATGGTCCCAATTGAGGAATTAGATCGTAAATCACATCATGAAGCGGAGAGGAGATGATAGGCATCACCGATTGATAATCATCCTCAATGACTGCATCCCATTCTCTAAATACTGCCTTTAGATACCAATAATATCCATGCACGTTTCCGTTGTGGGCATAATGCACTGCTCCATTCCATTTATTCTTATCTATTTCTTCGAAAGGTACATACCTATACATATCAATCATATTGTGTATAACCTAATAAAACAATGAACTGGAGTGTTCAAAATAAGAGTAGTTTGATTTCATCTTTTTTGCATGGCAATGCCACTGCAGCGATATTGGACCCGATTATTTCTTCTATCTAAAGGCACGAAATAGTTTAGACTCTCTGTATGATCAATCATTATCCAATCTTTTTCATTGAGTAACTTGAGAAAATTAGACACTGGATAATAAGAATCCCATTGTTCCCTATTCTGAAAATTGAAGGGACTGACCAATAATAGCTTTCCTCCAGGTTGGAGAATGCGGAATATCTCATCCATAAAAGGTGCTATATCTGAGACCCTATCCACACTTAATAATGAAAGGACCAAATCACTTATGCCATCTCGAAAAGGAAGGTTTAGCATGTCTGCCTGGATAAATTTTAAGTTAGATAGTTGATGGCTTTCTGTGTATAACAATTCAAAACCAACATCTCTCATATCGAATTCCTGATTCTTTTCTCCAACCCAATGATCATGAGCGACTCTAAGCATTTGATAACTGAGATCTACGCCTACAATTTTAGAGTCTTCATAGTTGGAAGCCAGAAACCCTGACCAGTGCCCAACTCCACATCCAAGATCTGTTACTGTTTCAATTGATTCTTTTCTGATGTGAGAGATTATCCATTTTTTAATATCCTTGTGCATATCGTCATAATAAAGATGATTGCACAAGTGAAGAAAGCCTTCTTTTCTCACCACTTCATAATATCGTTCATACTTATCATTCTTAACATCTTCAATCGATCTGTCGATAAACTGAGGAATAGATTTCCTGATATTGATTGGTAAGGAATGATATAGATTTTCCCATTTATTCATCACAGTACATCAAATCTCATCCTTTTGGGTGAATTTCCCCTTCAAAATTGTACATATTTTTGATTCTAATCGATTCATCATCATCAACTATAAATCGAAATAGTATGAAAATGGTCCGACTTTTACTGTAGCCAGCTTTCAATTCAACTGCTTCTAATATCATCAATGTAGTAATATCAAGTGTCATTGAAATAGATGGTGTTACCGTCACCCTGCATCCCAACCCAGCAACTGATCGATTTCGT
>JABDLO010000042.1 GCA_013002995.1 Saprospiraceae bacterium
GAAATATCCCGGTCACTATGCTTGTTAGAGAAGAACACTACTGGGACAATGTTTTACCCAAAGAAGAAGCCATCATGATCGGTAATCACATTCAGGAGCACCACATTGATCTCCGCCTTGGTGTGAATCTTTCTGAAATCCTGGATAACGGAAATGGAAGCTGTGCGGGAGTCATTGTGAAGGAAACAGGAGAAAAAATTAATTGCGGTTATGTAGGACTCACCCCAGGGGTCAGCCCCAATGTATCATTTTTGAAATCTAGCGGTATAGAGATTAATCGAGGAATACTTGTTAACAATCAATTGTGTACCAATCATGATGATATATATGCGATAGGAGATTGTGCTGAACTAAGAGACCCCCGACCTGGAAGAAAATCAATTGAAGCAGTATGGTACACCGGACGAATGATGGGAGAAACTGTAGCCTATAACATTTGCGGTAGCGAAATAAATTATGACCCGGGAATCTGGTTTAACTCAGCAAAATTCATTGATATTGAATATCAAGTATACGGAGAAGTACCCAGAACCATCGAACCACCACTTGACTCCATCTACTGGCAACATGAAGATGGCAAAAAATCTGTGAGGATCTCTTATAATATTGATTCTATGGAAGTAAAAGGTTTCAATCTCATGGGTATAAGGTATCGACATGAAGTGTGTGAACAGTGGCTGAAGGAAGAAACCCACATGGATCAGGTTATGGAACAACTATCTATCGCCAATTTTGATCCTGAATTTTTCAAATCTTATGAGGCAGACATCATAAGTACTTATGCCCGGAAAACCGGACGTCAGATCACCTCAAAAAGTAAACGACGGCTCAATAGTGTTCTTAAATTTCTAACCTCATCAATCGATTGATCATGAATACTATTCAAAAAACAGGAATAAGCCTCTTCTTACTGGCCATGGTCATATTCACCTTAGCACTTGGTTGGAGTGATCATACCTTATCAACTGATTCCATTTATGCTGACAACGACTATCATCGATCAGCTATAGCAAATACCGCTGAGAGCCGAGGTTTACTTAATAAAACATACAGCTCAAATCTGTCTTTTATAAGTGATTACCAGTCTATATTAAATGAGGCCCAGAGCAATCTCAATTCTCAATTTCAGGGTGAAGGTGCCCCAGATGGTGTCGCAGAGTGGGATTTTAAAATTGGAGACTGGAAGATTAAGGATTACATTTTTCAGGCAGTTAGAAACTCCAGTTCAGGATGGGTTCCCAACCGACCTATGTTATTTTTCTTTCTGACATTCGGGTTGGCAATTTTGGGAGGATTTCTATATATCATACCGATGTTTCAGACAGTTCCGGGAATTAAACACAATGGAATCTATAATGACAGCCTAACCAGAGGATTGACCCTTCCGGTTAGAAAAATATTACTATCACTTGCCATTATCGGATTAGTCATTTATGGGGTGTTTTATATGAATAAAGATTTCGTATGGCCATTGTTGACCTTAATCATTATAGGTTTAATCATTTATATGGTTATGGTTAGAGAAGCGTCCAAGGATCGTACCCCTCAGAGGTCAGCTTCTCCTACAACAACAGGCTGGATTGGTCTTGGAGTAGGGATCTATTTTATAGCCTTCTATATTCTTTTATATTGGAAAGCAGAATACCTGACCAATTGGATAGAAATGGTAGATCCGATCTCTATGGCATTGAGTGGGAATCCAGCAAGTCAGTGGTTCTTGTATGGTCTGATGTATACCATAATTGTTTTGGTTATGGGAATCAGGATGATTGCTAAATACCGGCATAATAAGTATCAGATCATCCGTACCATTTCAGTTATTTTCTTTCAGACGGCATTCGCCTTTTTATTGCCAGAAATACTGGTTAGGATGAATCAACCATGGTATGACTTCAAGAACATCTGGCCCTTGAATTATACTTTTTTCTTTGACTGGAACATTGAGACACTGACAAGTAGTGGAGCTCTGGGCATCTTTATGTTTGTCTGGGGAATTGCTTTAATTATTATAGGAGTTCCTGTCATCACATATTTTTTCGGTAAGAGGTGGTATTGTAGTTGGGTGTGCGGATGTGGAGGATTAGCAGAAACAATGGGTGACCCTTACCGACAGCTATCAGATAAAAGTCTAAGGGCCTGGAAATATGAGCGATATATCATTCATGGGGTGCTGGTTTTTGCAATTGTGATGACGGCACTCGTATTATTTACTGCAATAACAGGGAGCCGGTCTGTATTATTTTTAAGTAGTGATACAGTCAGGGGATGGTATGGTTTCTTGATTGGGTCCGCATTTGCAGGAGTTGTAGGTACGGGATTTTATCCTTTGATGGGAAATAGAGTGTGGTGTAGGTTTGGATGTCCATTGGCAGCCTATTTAGGATTGGTTCAGCGATTCAAGTCCAGATTCAGGATTACGGTTAATGGATCTCAGTGTATTTCATGTGGCAATTGTTCCACCTATTGTGAGATGGGTATTGATGTAAGATGGTATGCACAGAGAGGTCAGGATATTGTCAGGTCATCTTGTGTTGGTTGTGGAGTTTGTTCTGCGGTCTGTCCACGAGGGGTGCTGAGGTTGGAAAATGGATCTGTTGATATTGATGAGCGCACCTCACAATTGAGGACGGTCCATATTGATGAAAGCCAGGTTAAGATTCTGTATTAATCCTTACTGAAGCTTTTTTCTGCTCTTTTCCCTTTTACTCCTTCAAAGTAAGCATGGATGTATTTCCAATCTGCTTCTTCGTCATCTGTGGCAAAAAATGGATTATCGAAATGCACGGTTTTCATGTGATAGTCAAATCTCACCAATACAATTGGAATCTCTGCCAGCTTGGCGATAAAGTAAAAACCCCTCTTTAATCGATCCACTTTAGACCTGGTGCCTTCTGGTGCAATGGCGATGGCTAATCGCTCTTCCCGCTTATACGTTTCTGCAACGGCCTGTACTGTGTTTTGACTTTTGGATCTGTCAACTGGTATACCGCCCATATATTTAAAAAACCACCCGTAAGGCCATTTAAACAGACTTCTCTTGGCGATAAAGTTGATCCTGGCTGACAATGCCCACTTGACAAGAATACCAAGTGGGAAGTCCCAATTAGAGGTATGAGGAACTACAGCAAAGATTACTTTCTTGTGCTCATAAGGATATTGACCTTCAATTTTAAAGCCCAATATTTTCAGCACCAATCTGGCAAAATATTTCAACATCGTGCTAAAAATTTTAGTACTCCAAACTTAACCATTTCTGATCATCTGTGCCCTGATTATTGGAAAATATTATAACATGTGCTTAGCAGATGCTTTTATTAATCTGTATTTTAGAGTTTGTAATCCGAATCATTATATGTCGATCAGAATTCCTAAACCATTTGACCGAAGGACAAGAGCTAAAAAGGTAAAATCAGATCTTGGAATAGATGACACCTTTATTAGTGGAAGAGCCAGGTTATTACATAAGGACGGAACTTTCAATGTCACAAGAAAAGGAAAAAAATCATTTAACCTGTATAAGTTTCTTATGCAGATGTCCTGGACCAAATTCTTTTTATTACTTTTTCTTGCTTACATCAGTATTAATAGTTTCTTCGGATTATTATACTCCATTGAAGGAGCTGAAGGAATTTATGGAATGGAACCTGGGTCCTGGGCAGAAGAATTCATTCAGTCATTCTTCTTGAGTGTACAGACATTCACTACTGTAGGATATGGCAAACTAAACCCAGAAAGCATGTGGGCTAATGTAATATCAGTAGCCAATGCATTTATAGGGTTGATGTCATTTGCATTGGCCACCGGTTTGTTTTTTGCTAAATGGTCCAGCCCCACTCATGAAATCTTGTTCAGTAACAGAATTTTAGTCTCGAAGCATGAAGGGAAGAAAGCGTTGATGGTGCGATTTATTAATGGAATGGATAACCACATTGTCGATTTAAAAGCTCGGATCACTATGACCTGGGTAACAACCATCGGAACTAAATTTAGAAGGAAATTTGCACTGCTCGATTTAGAACTCGATCATATATACATGTTTCCACTCAACTGGACACTGGTCCATATCATTGATGAAAACAGCCCTCTAAATGCCAGGGACTTAAAACAATTGGAAGATAACAATACAGAGTTCTTATTGGTAATTAAGGGCTATGACGTCACTTATGGAAAGGCCATTCATATAGCGAGGTCTTATAATTGTGAAGATTTGGTATATGGAGCAAGCTATGTGCCGATGTACGAAACTACAGATGATGAAACCATAATCAATCTCGACCAAATTGATGATATTGAAAAAATCCAACTCAAAGATTAAACCTATTCACATTCTTCAAGTCTTATTATTGAATTTATTATGAAAGACCCTGGTAATAAAGATCATAAAGAATATCCTAAGGATGAAGTCCTTATTGATATGATTTTAGATCCCGTCTCATGTGATGCGGGCTTCAGGTTATTGGTTATGAAATACCAGGAATCTTTGTATTGGCACATTAGAAAACTGGTGCATCGACATGAAGATGCCGATGATGTGATTCAGAATACTTTTCTGAAAGTATATAGAAACCTGAAAAACTTCAAGAAAGAATCCAAGTTGTACACCTGGCTGTACAGGATTGCCACCAATGAATCTATCACACATATAAATGATAGAAAAAGAAGAGCAAGTTATGAAGATGGCCAGGCCAATGAGTTAAAAGATCAGCTGAAGGCAGATACATATTTCGATGGAGGAGAAGCTGAAAGAATGATGGCACTTGCTATTGCAGAGTTACCTGAAAAGCAAAGAGTTGTTTTTAATTTGAGGTATTATGAGGAAATGAGTTACAATGATATGTCCCAGGTACTTGAAACATCAGTCGGAGCATTGAAAGCTTCATACCATCATGCTGTCAAGAAGGTTGAACATTATATTAAAAAAGCAATGTCATGAAGAGAAAGGACAAAATACCTGGCACTGACATATTTCCCGAAAGAACAGGATATCAAGTACCCAATGGTTACTTTGATGAACTGACAGATAAAATTATGGATCGAGTAGACATCCCTACATATGATGATACTGACTTGCCGGAATCCTACTTTGAAAGTCTTCCTGATCGTATAATGAGTCGTACAGGAACTGAGGAATCATCTGGAAGAGTTGTTAAGATGTCGGGATGGAAGAAATATATGTCTATTGCTGCATCACTTGCCATTTTCATAATGGGGTATAACTATTTCAATACCGATGCTGAATCAGACATTGACATGGTTGCTTCTGATGAATTGATCCTGGAATACCTTGATGAATATGATGTAGACCTGGAGACTGCTACGTTATCAGAACTAGAATTCATAAAGGATGAATTTAATGTAATGGAAGTTGTAGAAGAATCAGATGAATTATATGAATACTATTTAGATTATCATATTGATGATCTTCCGGCAAATGAGCTGGAAGAAATCATAAAATAAAAACACTTTAACAATTATAATTATGAAGATGAAAATCTTATTTCTTGGAATGCTGATGCTGATCTGTACCATCACCCATGCTCAAGATAGGAGACATGATGATAGAAATTCTGATAGATTAAAATCTCAGAAAATCGCCTTTATCACATCTAATTTAGATCTCTCTGTAGAAGAAGCCGAAAAATTCTGGCCCATCTACAACAAGTATCAAGACAAACAAGATGCCTTGAGAAAAGAATCCAGAGATTATATTTCCAATGCTAAAGCTAGTGATGAAACCATTACAGAAGATGAAGCAAAAGGTATCGTAATGAAGGGGCTTGACATGGAAGAAAAAGAACTTGAGTTGAAGCGGGCATTTGTAGATGAAGTTTCAGGTGCAATTTCTATGAAGAAAATCGCCAAACTTAAAATGGTAGAACGAGAATACAAGCGCTCAATGATTGACAAAATCAAAAAACGATATAATAGGTCTAAAGGAGATCGCTCAAGAAGACCTTAAAGATTTAGTCATTGAATGATATAAAGTAATTACCTTGGGCTTTCGATTTCGGAAGCCCTTTTTTCATGCTATCACATCGTATTTTTCCACATCTTGCTTTAGCAACAGTTGCCATCATCTACGGCCTCAACTATGTCATAGCCAAAGGAGTGATGAACGATGGTCATCTGAGTCCTTTTCAATTTATACTATTAAGAGTAGGTGCTGGCGTGCTCTTGTTTTGGCTTTTCTTTTCGATCTTCATTAAGGAAAGGATTGACTATAAAGATATCCCATACTTAATATTATGTGCTGCATGTGGAACAGCAATCAATCAATTGGCATTTTTTGCAGGATTGAACCATACAACTCCTATACATGCTTCTTTGATTATGACTCTTGTTCCTATCCTTGTGTTGATAGCATCCAGAGTCGTAATTAAAGAAAGGATTACATTACGTAAGGTTATTGGAATTATACTAGGCATTAGTGGAGCTGCCTACCTTATATCAAGTGGTCAGGAATTGAGCCTCACTAATACTCTAATAAAAGGAGACTTATTTATTTTGATCAATGTGACTACTTACGGTTTATACCTGGTCCTGGTAAAAAAGATGCTCACCAAGTATAATGCAATAACAGTTGTTACATGGTTGTTCACAATAGGATTCTTCATGGTCCTACCATTTGGACTAGAAGGAATCACCGAAGTAAAATGGCATTCATTTGATGCTGGGGTATGGTGGGCCATTGCTTATGTCCTTATTGGCACTACTTTTCTTACCTATTTATTAAATGCGGTGGCACTTGCACGAGTCTCTCCATCTACGGTGAGCATATATATATACTTACAACCATTTATCGCTACCTTGGCTTCTGTTGCTCTTGGAGAAGAATCATTAGATCACATTAAGGTCTTATCCGGTATTTTAATTTTTGCAGGCGTTTATCTCGTCTCTTTCCGTCCCAAAAGGACTTGAATTTTTAATAATATTGTTCGGATTGTGGAAAAAAATAAATTTTAACACTTTTTGAATCGCATCGTCTTGTAAATCTTTGACATGTGTAATGTTGTATAAGCTAATTGTTTATACATTTTTCTTAAAGGGGTAATATCCATATTGGTCTGTAAATCAACACTTTATGTTACATTTCGAATTGTAAACAATTATACCAGAATGTGGAAAAAATTATTTTGACATAGTGTTCGAATGACAACAGTTTATTTATATTTGGCTTGTCGATAATCCCAGACACAGTAGCATATATGGAACACAGGACAAAACGCGACCTAGCTTTGATCAATTTGGTTTCTAACTTTGAGTCAAAATATGAGAAAGGTCATATAGAGTATTTAGAGGAGAAGACACTGTACCAACTTATCAACTACTATGAAGAAGAACGTCAGTTTGAAAAAGCAATTGACGTTGTTGAGCTTGCATTAGAGCAGTTCAAATATAGATCAGACTTCTACATCCTGAAAGCCAGAATTTTGTTAAATCAAGGAAATATCCGGGAAAGCCTGGATACCATCAGTACTGCTGAATCCATTGCTCCATTTGAGAATGAAATCATCATTCTTAAGTCGCGAGCTTTAAGCATGTGCGGGAATTATGACGAAGCCCTATCCATCCTTGAACAAATGAAATCGTACGCCATGAAAAGTGATCTTTCTGACGTACTTATTAGTGAATCCTACATATACGAAGAAATGAAGGACTATGAATCGATGTATGAGGTTCTGAAAGAATCTATCTTACTAGACCCCAATAATGACGAAGCACTGGAAAGGATGCTCTTATGTACTGAGTTATCCCGAAAATATGAAGAAAGCATAGAGTTGCTGGAAAACCTCCTTAATGAAGAACCGTACAGTTACATGGCCTGGTATAGCTTAGGACATGCTTATAGCTATATGGGTGAGTATGCTAAAGCAATTGATGCCCTTGAATACTCATTTATCATCAACAAAGACTATGAAGTAGGATACATAGATTGTGCTGAATTGTGTGTTCAGGAAAAATTATATGAGAGAGCCTATAACATTTACCATGAGGCTAATGATATATTTGGCCCTGAAAGCGACTTAATGGTGAGTATGGCTCATTGTAAAATTCAATTGGGCAATATTTCCAAAGCAAAGCATTTGCTTTTTAAAGCTGTCAAATACGATCCATATAATGACGAAGCGTTCTTCGCCCTCGGCATGTGTTATGTGAGAGAACAAAACTGGTATACTGCCATCAATTCTTTCCATAAAGCCGTTGAACTAGATGATAGATGTGAACAGTACTACTTTGAACTTGCTAAGGCATATGTAGAAGTAGAAGATTACACAAAGGCAACATTCAATTTCAATAAGGCTACTAAAAATGGTCCTGAGCAATCTTTATACTGGTCTGAGTATACGAGCTTCTTATTAAAAATGGGATTATATCAGGAAGCCTTATGCATCCTTGATGAAGCTGAGGAATATACATTCGGTGCAGATCTTCTTTATTGCCGGGCAATCTGTCTATACTATATTGAAGACAGAAAACAGGCAATTTCTATTCTTGAAGAAGCACTTGAAGAAGATTTCACCATCCATAGGATGATATTTAACATTGCTCCTGAGCTGGAAGTTGATCGTGAAATCACTGCAATGATCAGATATTTCAGTAATGTAGAGTAGTCTTTAGAAAGAAATTTAAAAGAAAAATTATTACGAGATAGAAAAAGGCATTTTACACATTGTGTAGAATGCCTTTTTCCATTAATTCTTTATGCATGGCAAGAGCTGCACCTACAATTCCTGCTTTGTTCAATAGCTTGGCAGGTACAATTTTATGTCTTAATGTCAGGAATTCACTATACTTATGATATTTCTTACTTATACCCCCACCCAGTATGAACAGGTCCGGATTAAATACAAAATCAATGTGGTCAATTACTGCATCCAATTCCTTTCCCCATTCTTTCCAACTCAAGTCTTTATCTTCTCTGGCCTTATTGGAAGCATATTTTTCAGCTACACTCTTTTTATATTTCAAATGTCCAAATTCTGTATTGGGCATCAAAATTCCATTATGAAAAACCGCTGAACCTATTCCGGTTCCCAGAGTGAGTAGAATTACTATCCCCTGCTTATCCACAAGACTTCCGTATTCCAGCTCAGCATAACCAGCAGCATCAGCATCATTAATCAATACAACATTCTGTGTATATCGTTGACGTAAAGCTTGCAATAAGTTGAATCCGATCCAGGAGTCATCAATATTACTTGCTGTGTGACATATACCGCCTTTTATGACCGAGGGAAACCCTACACCAAATGGCTTTCCTTCCCACTTATGGTCTCTAATGATCTTGCCTATTACATCAAGAACATTCTCAATGGACGCCGGTTTAGGAGTAGGATATTTAATCCTTTCAGAAACAAAATCTCCTTCAGTAATATCCACTATGGCTCCCTTAATTCCAGTTGCCCCTACATCTATACCTAATACTTTATCCATTTTATACAGCCAGATTATTTAATTACTCTAATCTTTTTAATCAATATATCTTCCAAAGGTCGGTCACCCCTATTGGTTCTGACAGAAGCAATGGAGTCAATTACCTCTATCCCTTCAATTACCTGCCCGAAGACCGTATACTGGCCATCCAGGTAAGGATATCCACCTTGTTCAACATACTGCTTTATTTGGTTAGGGCTGTATATTATACCAGTTCTACTGGAAATCTGTTCAAATTGTTCTTCACCCAAAGATTGTCCATGGACGATATAAAACTGCGATCCTGAAGATCTTTTATCAGGATTTACATTATCAGGAGTTCTTGCTGCTGCCAATGCCCCTTTAATATGTAATAATGAATCTACAAATTCCGCCGAAATCGTATATCCCGGTCCACCACTTCCAAGCATTGCATTTGGTCCTGCATTCTTTGACCTTGGATCCCCACCTTGAATCATAAATCTTGGAATGACTCGGTGAAAGATCAACCCCTCATAGAACCCTTCTTCTGCCAATTTAATAAAATTATCCCGGTGTTGTGGAGTCATATCATATAACTTAATCAACATCTCACCGGCGCTTGTTTCCATTTGCAGCAAACATTCAACAGGTGGAGCAATGATAATGTCCTTTTCAAGTGTCTTACGTTTTCCTCCTTCAATTGCAGTAAGCGAGGCCTTATACCTCCCGGATAAAAGATACCTGTGATCAGGTGACGAATCTCTTGAAATTGTTCCATCTCCAAAACTCCATATAAAAGAGTCCGCCTTCTCTGTTTGGTTTATAAAATCAACACTTGCAGGTGCTGAGTTGGCTTCAGAGACCCAATCAAACATGGGTTTAGGACCACCACATCCTATACATATTATTAATAGAAAAAATCCTAAGCTATAAGATATCTGTTTCATCCTTTTCAATTAGCTATCCTTACCTTCATTTTAATGTCCTGGACGGGTCTGTTTCTTGGATCAGTCTGGACAGAACATAATTTATCAATCACTTCAATTCCTTCAACAACTTCACCGAATACTGTATATTCAAGATCCAGATCAGGCCTACCTCCTATGGTTCTGTACTTTTCTTTCTGAGCTTCATTATACTGAATGCCTTTTCTCTTCTCCCAACTGTTTATTTGAGCGTCTGATTGTGGAGTACCCTGTACTACATAGAATTGAGAACCGTTGGATCTTTTTTCCGGATTAAAAGCATCACCTTGCCTTGCAGCCGCAAGAGCACCTTTAAAATGAGGTGCACCTATTTCTGCTTCAAGAGTATATCCTGGACTTCCAGCTCCTAATTGGACACCTGGAGCAGCACCTTTTGATTGAGGATCTCCCCCCTGAGCCATAAACCCACTCATTACTCTATGAAACAAAAGGTCATCATAAAATCCTTCTTTTACCAATTTGATAAAGTTCTCTTTATGCTTAGGAGTTGAGTCATACAACTCTGCTTTCATATCTCCGAATTCCGTCTCAATAACTACATAAGTAGGACCACTCGAGCAAGCATTAAATAAAATTGCCATCAATGCCAAAAAGGCTATTAAAACTATTCTTTTCATCTCTGTAATATTTCATTTTTTCGACCAGATTGAATATTCGATATCCACTGCTTATTGGTCAAAGTATTTAATGATCTTTTTCTTCAATATATTTTCCTGTTCTTTAACTCCTTTTACAGAAAATGGTTTTTCAACTTCCCAATGAGGCCATCCATCCTGATCTCTCCCTTTGAATTTATAGTATCCTTCATCTTCAAGTAAAGAACAGACTGCAACATGCATCAAATCTTGCTTTTCCTCTTTAGAAAATTTTTTTCCACTTTCAAATATCCCAAGTTCCTGTACACCTATTAGAAACAATATCACTTTAAGGTCAGGTAGGTCTTTACTAGCCAGACTTTCCTTAACCAGGTGTCTGATGCGCAACCACTCGAAGTCAAGTTGCCATGAATCATTTTCTATTTCCTGATTTTCAAGCATATAAAATAAAGCCGCAAATATACACTTTCATATGTTTAATTCTTTCCGTTATTAGAATATGCAGAAAAATTTCTGTGCCGATGGAACCACACCAATAATTCTTCGCTTTAACCTGATTTCAATCATCCTGATTGATGAATATGGAATGATGAATTGGGTAAGCAAAGGCCTAGTGTCCAGGTAGGAAAATTCTCATCTCTCATCTCTCATCTCTCATCTCTTAAACTACATATCCGTTCTCAACTCCCAATAATTCTGATCCTCGATCTCATCCAGTATGGTGAGATAATTAAGATACCGCAACTCTGATATTTCATTGGTTTCGACTTTTTCCTTGACCGCACACTTCGGTTCATTCCTGTGGGTACAGTCTGAAAACTTACATTCTTTAGAAGCCAGGAATAATTCCCTGAAGTTATGAGCTACATCCATGACTTCAAGATGATTAAATCCTAGTGTTTTTATTCCTGGTGTATCTATGATATTACCACCATCTGTTAATTCAAGCATTTCTGCAAATGTTGTTGTATGCTGGCCCTTACCTGAAAAATCAGACAATTCCTGGGTGCGAAGATCCAATTCGCCATCTATGGCATTGACCAGGGTTGATTTACCTACCCCCGATTGACCACTTATCAGTGTCGTCTTATTATGCAACACTTCCTTAAGATCTTCAACTCCATTTGCCGTAAGGCTAGAAACTAAATAAACTTTGTATCCAATCCGCTCATATATCTCCCTCAGGTAATGGTACACAGATAATTCTCCCTCTCCATATAAGTCACTCTTGTTAAATACAATGTGTACAGGGATATTGTAGGGCTCTGTCATCAGCAAGAAACGATCAATAAAGCCTTGCTTTAGATTGGGTTGAATGATGGTTACGATAAGTATGGCCTGGTCTATATTGCTTGCCAGCAAATGGAGTTGGTGTTTCTTTCGAGGGGACTGCCTTACTACATAATTCTCCCGGGGAAGAATTTCAATAATCAATCCCACATCTTCTTCAATTAAAACCTTTACATCATCCCCTACTGCAACAGGATTGGTAATTTTTAATCCTTCAATTCTAAATTTACCTCTTATTCTGGAAGGGATAACGGTCCCGTCTTCTAGTTTGACATCGTACCAGCTTCCAGTAGATTTAATGACCTTCCCTGTTTTCAAGATACTTCCTTTGATTTTTTGGAAACTTCATGGATGGCCTGAGAGATTTCAATAATTAGTGAAGGATCTTTCTCAATAGCAGTTCCCACCACAATATTATCAGCTCCTGCTTTTACATTTTCTACAGCCTTTTCAGGGGTAGATATCCCACCGCCTATAGTAAGTGGAATGTTAATTCCACTGCTTACAGTATTAATCATCCGCGTCGAAATGGCATTATGTGCTCCACTTCCTGCATCCATGTAAATCATTTTTAATCCCAGTAATTCACCGGCTATCGCAGTACATAAAGCAATATCATCTTTATCTGCAGGTATCGGCTTGGTATTGCTCATATAACTTACCGTAGTCTCAATGCCTCCGTCTACCAGCATATAACCTGTAGGAATTATCTCAAGAGGACTTACCTTCAGAAAAGGGGCACTTATCACGTGATTGCCGATGAGAAGATCAGCATTGCGGCCTGATATTAATGACAGAAACAATATGCCATCTGCCTTATAACTTAACTGAAATGAATTTCCCGGAAATAAGATCATCGGTATGTCACAATGTTTCTTGATGTCTGTAAGTACCTTATCAAGCATATCATTTACCACAAGGCTACCACCTATTAGGAAGTAGTCAACTTTTGCCCTTTGAGCGAGATCCAATACCTGATCCATTCTACCCAGCCTCAACTTATCAGGATCAATTAGTACCGAAAACTTCTTCTCTCCTTTCCTCTTTGCATCAAGTAGGTCTTGATAAATATGTGATAATGGTTCAAACATCGAATCAAAAGTAAACATATTTGTTGAAGTCTATGATGGTTGACTGGAATATCTGGTCGATAATAATTAGCTTTGAGGCCTTATTAAAATACTCTGAAACCCTAATCATATGAACACTAGATTTTTAAGAAAACTAGATCTCAAAAAGAAAAATAACGGCAGCTCTTCAGGCTTAAAATCATGGGCCGATTCAGGTGAATACATCGATTCCTGTTCTCCTGTTGATGGAAAATTGATCGGATCAGTATCCGTCACCTCCAGAAAAGAATACGATAGGATCATCAGAGCTTCTCAAAGAGCTTTCATAAAGTGGAGAGCAATACCCGCACCTCAACGCGGAGAGATCGTCAGGCAATACGGTGATATGTTGAGAAAGCACAAAGAAGATCTGGGAAAGCTTGTTTCATATGAAATGGGTAAATCCCTCCAGGAAGGATACGGTGAAGTACAGGAGATGATAGACATCTGCGACTTTGCTGTGGGTTTATCCAGGCAATTATATGGCTTATCCATGCATTCAGAGCGTCCTTCTCATCGCATGTATGAGCAATGGCATCCCCTTGGAATTGTAGGAATCATCTCAGCATTCAACTTTCCCGTTGCAGTATGGTCATGGAATGCCATGATCGCAATGGTATGTGGTGACACAGTGGTCTGGAAAGCAAGTGAGAAGGCACCGATGTGTGCAGTTGCTTGCCAGAACCTGATGGCTGAAGTACTTAAAACCAATAAAGTACCGGAAGGTGTGAGCTCTATCATAAATGGGGATTACACAGTAGGAGAATATATGACTACCGATTCACGCATTCCTTTGGTTTCAGCAACTGGTAGTACAAGAATGGGCAAGATAGTAGGAACAACTGTCGCCCAAAGATTGGGTCGTAGTCTGTTGGAGTTGGGTGGAAACAACGCCATTATTGTCACTCCTGAAGCAGATCTTAAACTTGTTCTTACAGGAGCCGTATTCGGAGCAGTAGGAACCTGTGGGCAGAGATGTACTTCAACGAGAAGATTGATCATCCATGAGTCCATCTACGATACTGTGAAAAAGCAACTCAGAAAAGCTTACAGACAGCTCAGTATAGGAAATCCACTCGATTCTAAAAACCATGTAGGACCACTGATTGATACAGATGCAGTAGACAATTACCTCAACGCTATTAAATCTGTAAAGGAAGAAGGTGGTAAAATGCTCGTCGCCGGTGGTAAATTAAAAGGTGAGGGATATGAAAGTGGCTGTTATGTTAAGCCTGCCATCGCTGAAGTAACCAATGATATGGCTATTGTCCAGCATGAAACATTTGCTCCTATACTATATCTAATTAAGTATTCAGGAACGGTAGAAGATGCCATAGCCGTACAGAATGACGTACCACAAGGCCTGTCTAGTGCGATCATGACAACCAATCTCAGAGAGGCAGAATTGTTCCTATCCAATGCAGGGTCCGATTGTGGGATTGCCAATGTCAATATTGGAACCAGTGGTGCAGAAATAGGTGGCGCATTCGGTGGTGAAAAAGAAACAGGAGGAGGCCGTGAATCAGGTTCTGATTCCTGGAAGGCGTACATGAGAAGACAGACCAATACGATCAACTACAGTACAGATCTACCGCTGGCACAAGGTATTAAATTTGACTTTTAGATAAATAGAATACCCAATAGTGGGGATTTACTCAATCCTCAGTATCGGGTAATGCATATACTGTTGCTCATAATGGGGTGATCGCTCGTAGATGAACCTCAGCTGAGCTCGTGCATCCTTGCTGAATGCTTCATCCTCATCCTTTTTCTTCTCGAATGCCCGACGGAGGGATCGATCCTTTTTAAGGAGTTCTTCTGCTCGCTCCTCGAAGACATAGGATGAGAAGTATTCCTTGGACATCAGAACTCCGTCCATGAAGTTCCACGCAAAAAAAGAATCGGGGGCTTGTGGCTCCAGGGTTTCTATGACATAGCGGTCTTTACCCTGTCCGGTATAGATGATGTAATCCCCTTTGCGGATGAGCATTTCCTTCTCCACAGGAGTAACTTCTACATTGTAATGGAGATAGTGCCCTTCATATGGAGACTTGCGACTCTCATAATTGTCGATTTTATATTGAACCACATCTATCAGTGTATCGGATTCTACCCTCTCCATCACTACATTATTCCATTTCAATCTTTCAATGACCTTCCGGTAAGCCTGAGGGATGATGTAAGCCTTTGGTTTCTTAATGGTTGCGGTGCTATTATAGGTATTGTAAAAGGGGATTTTCTTAGTAAACGGTTTATCCCTGTCATAATACAATCTGGATTGACCTGTCACTTTGCTTTCTTTATATCCGGCTTCATAACCTTTAAATTCAATTTCGTCCGTTTCATCGAAGTCCAATGTCCAACTCAGATCATGCTCCTTTGCAGAAGCATATTCTTTTCGGCCCTTATTTCTAACCTTAATAATTTCTTCATAATTCTCATTCAGATGATGTAGCATATTTTCCATAAAGTAGAAAACGCTCCATACACGATCTTTAAATGGCTTGAGCATATGGGTCTCCGGCATAAAGGAGATGGTATGATTCATAGCTGCATATCCTGATGAATATCGTGGGAGGTCCAGGAATCCGGCAATACCTTCATCTGGAGTTCCCCTGGAAAACACATATGGTGTCATTTCATAACCATCATTTTTCATCTCTTTATAGAGTTCAGGCAACATTTCCCTGGTCATATATTTTGAAATATCCTTCTGCAATTTATCTTTCTGGGTTGCAATCAAAGTGATGACATATTGATAATCCGCTCCATTGGAAGTATGGTTATCGATGAATACATCAGGATCCCATTTATTAAACAACCTGTTAAAGGATTCCGCATTTCTGGTATCCGCTTTTATGAAATCCCTGTTGAGGTCAAGATTCTGAGCATTCCCTCTGAATCCATATTCTTCAGGTCCATTCTGATTGGCTCTACTGTATGATCCTCTATTCAATCCACCACTTATGTTATAGAAGGGGATTATTACAATGACAGTTTGATCAAGTAATTCCGCCCATTCCTTGTTTTCCAATAATTCTCTCGCTAGCATCATGGAGGCATCAACTCCACATGGTTCTCCCGGATGGATGGCATTATTCACCAACAATATCACTTTACCTGATGATTTTGATACTTCAGGATCAAAGACCATGTCCTTATCTATGATGACTTCATGCAATGGAAATCCACTGTCGGTCAAGCCAAATGGAACAGTAATGATCTGATTGTATTTTTGCGAAAGCAGATTGTAGTATGCTATCGCCTCCTCGTATGTAGCAGAATGATTATCATTAATTTCAAATGGTGTTTTCATATCTTCTGTAGAAGAAGTAATGCGTTTTTTAGTCCCACAGGATGTCGTAAAAAACAGAATCACTAATAAAATGGTTAAATATCTGGAAGTCATCATTGAATTGACTTAAATTGTTTGGTGATTGTCAACTGTAATATCTGAATTGAATCGAACTTAAATTGTCTTGAAAAGTATCAATTTATAGGACAATATCGGATATTTAAGAGGAAATTAACGAGATGTAAACTTTCTCTTTATAACACTTTGACCGTCAATACAGTTAACATTAATACTGAATATACCCACAAGGACATAAAATATCGCCCGATGAAAAAATATTTGATTCTTTTGTTAGTCACCCTGATCGCTGCTCCGGTATTGAACGCTCAATATTTTGGCAGAAATAAACCACGATATAAAAGTTTCGACTTTAAGGTAAAAGAAACTGAAAACTTTCTAATCTATAACTACTTCGAGGATGAAGAAGTGGTCAATAGGCTCGGTCAGATGTCAGAGCAGTGGTATGATTATCATAAAGACGTACTCAGAGAAGATCTGTACGGCAAGAATCCTATGATTTTTTATTCTAATCATGCAGAGTTTCAGATGACCAATACCATTCAGGGCGGTATCGGTGTAGCCACGGGTGGTGTAACTGAGGCATTCAAAAACCGGGTTGTTATGCCGGTCACATTTACCAACCAACAGACCTTCCAGGTTCTCGGGCACGAGTTGGTACACGCATTTCAGTTCAACTCCATATTAAAGGGTGACTCTACCAATCTGAGGTCGCTCGGAAATCTGCCCTTATGGTTGGTTGAAGGAATGGCGGAGTATATGTCACTCGGCAGGGTCGATCCATACACTTCCATGTGGATGAGAGACGCCATCCTTAATGAGGATTTACCTACGATTGATGAAATGTACAATCCCAGATATTTTCCTTATCGATATGGCCAGGCATTGTGGTCATTCCTCACCGGATATTATGGTGATGGGGTTATAAAACCTTTCTTCAGAGGCACAGCTATATTCGGATTAGATTATACAATTGATTCATTGTTGCTCAACAGTTCTGACAATCTTACCAATATGTGGCACAACGCCATGAAGACCCATTACAATCAATTTATAAAAGACAGAAAAGAAACACCTCAAGGTAAGCAACTGTTATCTCAAGAAAATTCAGGTCGGATCAATGTCTCTCCATCCTTAAGTCCCGATGGGAGATATGTAGTATTCCTGAGTGAAAAAGATCTTTTTACCACAGACCTATTTCTTGCTAATGCACGCACCGGTGAGATCATCAGAAAAGTATCCAGTCTTGTAAATGATGGTGACCTTGATAATTTCAATTTTCTAGAATCTTCCGGCACCTGGTCTCCAAGAGGAAAAGAGTTTGCCTTTATAGCTTTCAAGAAGGGTCAGAATGTAATTGTAGTTAAAGATGCTGAAAATGGTAAAACTGTTGAAACCATAGAGGTTCCCGGTGTTCCTGCTATGTCAGGCCCAAGTTGGTCTCCTGATGGGAAAACCATCGTATTCACAGGATTGGTTGATGGCCAACCAGATCTTTATGAATATACATTTAGAACCAAAAAAGTAAGGCAATTAACAGATGACGCATATTCTGAGATTCATGCCAATCATTCTGCTGATGGTAAGAAACTGACCTTTTCTTATGATCGTAAAAGTATGGATAGGGGAAGGACATTCGGTAAGTATACCATGGATATTGCTGTTATGGACCTGGAGACCACAAGGATTTCCACATTGAATGTGTTTCACGGTGCTGACAATTTAAATCCACATTTTGATCATGAAGGCAATATCTATTTCTTCTCAGACAGAGATGGATTCCGAAACCTTTACCGATATATGGTAGAAACCGGAAAGGTTTTGAAAATGACAGACCTTATGACCGGTATAAGTGGTATCACCAGATATTCTCCTGCCATTTCAGTTTCAAGAAAGAGAGATAGAGTTCTTTATACCCATTACTGGAAAAATGGATACAGTATTTATCAGGCACAGACCAAATCACTCCTCAATGAAGAGGTTGAAAAAAATAAGGTGGATCTGACTGCAGGTACACTTCCAGTAATTGGTTATGAAAAAACTGACATTGTCAATGCCAACCTGAATAACATTGACGATTTTACTTATGATGACCCAAGAGAATTTAATGATGTAGAATATGAACCGCGGTTTAAGTTGGACTATATCGGTGGTGGTGGTGGTGTAGGTGTTACTACATCCAATGTATATCAGAATTACACTGGTCTTCAGGGAGGAGTTCAGTTGCTCTTCAGTGATATCCTTGGCAATAATCAACTCTTCACTAATTTATCTGTGAATGGTGAGATATTTGATATCGGGGGACAATTTGCATACTTGAATAAAAAGCACAGGACTGTGTGGGGCGTGGGTCTTTCACATCTCCCATTACGTACTGGTTTCCAGACTTTTGAAGAGGATAACGAGACTGTCCTATTTAATGGTCAGCCTATCACAACACTGAAGAATTCTATAAATATCATCAGAATTTTTGATGAAGGACTGGATTTCTTTGCACAACGTCCATTTTCAAGCACATTGAGACTTGAAGGAGCTGTAGGTGCCAGGTATCGTCATTTCAGATATGATATCTATAATGAGTACTATCTATATAATCCTTCATTTAACTCTTATCAACTGGTCTTCAATGACAGGGAAACAGAGGAAATAGGTGATGAGATTTCATTGAACCGCTATTATTTACTGAGAAAGGGATTCAATACAAATGCCAATATTGCCTTGGTTGGAGATAATTCATTTTTCGGTTTAACCGCACCACTCGCCGGACATCGATTCAGGATAGGGGCAGATTATGTAACTGGTGTGGATAAATACTATGGTGCCATTCTTGACTTTAGAAAATATTTCTGGAAGCGTCCATTTTCTTTTGCCTTCAGAGGTATGAGTTACCTGAGATGGGAACAGACAGATAATTCTGTCTTCCCGATTTATATAGGAGATATGGGATTTGTCAGAGGATATGGTTCCGTATTTTCTAATAATAATATAGAAGCATTGGGTCTTGATTTTGGTCAGTTGATTGGTTCCAAAATGGCCATGTTCAATGCTGAGATCAGAATTCCATTCACTGGGCCTAAGAACCTTGCATTGTTTTCATCAAATGCTTTATTTACTGATCTCAACTTCTTTTTTGATGGTGGAGTCGCGTTTGATGAATTTAGCCACCTGACTGATGGAGAACCATTATTTGTTCCGCTCAGAGATGAAAGTGGTCAGTTAATTACTGATAGCAATGGAAATATATTCTATGAAGAGCAACTGTTGAAACCTACATTTGCTACCAGTGTTGGTGTTTCTCTTAGGGTAAACCTATTCGGAGCAATGATCCTGGAACCTTACTATGCTTTACCACTACAGAAAAATGGCAGTGCAATTTTTGGATTGAATTTCATTCCTGGATGGTAAGGATTGTAGAGATTATTGATTGTTGATTACCATGTTAATCAATTAATTACAACATCAGCCATCTACTGGATACTCTGAATCAAAATATCATCTCTGCAATGAGATATCTTAAGTAGTAAACATCGGTCAAGTTATATTAGGCAGGTATAAGGTACAACTGCTCACTGTCCACTGTTTCCTAAATTACAGGGTATTCCCCCATTTTTTAAAAAAAATAAAAGAATACAACCAAATTGAAAAATTCATATGTATATTTGTTATAATATGTATTGAGATGCTTCTCAGTGCTGCAGGTGTCTAAACCCACTATCCCTCAACTCAGTAATCTATTACAATGTAATCTGATGCAAAGGCATCAGAAAGAAAAAGCAATTTATCACTGAGGTCAAAATAAGAAAACATGAAAACTACTTCTACCTTAATTAAGAGTAGCCTCCTGGCTATTTTATTTCTTTTTGCACTAAATCTTCAGGCAGAAGATGATTTTTTAGGTCTTTTCTGTCCTGATGATGAATATGTAGACTGCGATGATGAAATTTGGGATCTCAGCATTTATGGTAATGCGTACTATAAAAGCTACAGCGGAACCTACGATGCCGGGCCTCCTTCTGTGTCATATTATCTGAATTCATGCAACCAGGGAACAATAGTCAGGACCTGGTCTGTATATCTTTACGGTCAGAACCTTACTTGCTCTCAGACTATTTATGTTCAGGGAGATGGAGGTTTCAGTCCTAACAATATCAACTGGCCTCCTAAACATGTTGATGTCGCCGGATGTAATCCTGAAACGGATCCATATCAATTGACAGATGGAGTTCCTACATGGAATAACGCAGGATGTAGTATGCTTGGAAGCTCATATCGAGACAGTTACTTCCATATATCAGGAACATGTGATAAAATTTTAAGAGAATGGACAGTCATCGACTGGTGTACTTATGATCCATGGAATAATCCTTACCAGGGCAAATACAAGTACTTACAGACCATCAAAATTTCGGTAGATGATATCCCATATGTGGTATGTCCTGATGATATTTATGTTGATGCATACAATTGCAGTGATGCTTATGTAGATGCAGAACCTTTAACTCTTGATGCCTCAAGTTGTGGCTCAGGGTTTTCTGTTTTCAATAATTCTCCATACGCAGATAGCAATAGGAATGATATATCAGGAACTTATCCCGTCGGTGAGACCTGGGTCACCTATACCATAAAATATGGTTGTGGGTTAAAAGAATTCTGTAAAATAAAAGTAGTGGTGAAAGAAGGAAAAGCTCCTACTCCTTATTGTTATGCAGAAATGACCATGCCTCTGATGGGAATTGATAATGATGGTGATGGCATCAATGATGAAGGAATGGCTGAAGTGTGGGCCAAGGACCTGGATAAGGGCAGTTACGCTCATTGTGATAATGGCCCTGTAACCTATTCTTTTTCTCCTGATCCTACAGATGACGTAAGAATTTTTACATGTGATCATCTTGGTGAGAATGAAGTAGAAATGTGGGTAACCGATAAGAAGGGAAATCAGTCCTATTGTCTTGTGATTCTGGACATTCAGAATAATGGAGCAAGGATAAGTCCTTGTGAGCGGCTTGTTGAAGAGGAGGAAGAAGAGCAATATCCAGATTCGACTGCGATGTACACAGTAGAAGGGTTGGTAGCGGATGCATTCGGTACTGCCATTCCGGAAATTGAAATCTCGATGGCTCAAGCCACTGAAGATGTAGAAATCATTACACGTATTGACACCTCAATAGTCTTTGTCTCTGATACTATTGTGAGATCTGACGGATCTATTCTAATAAGATATTGGGAAGAAGAAGTAATTTCTGAAATACATGATACCATATATCACTCGACTCCGGAAACAAAAATTACGGATGGAGTGGGTGTATTTACCTTTGCAGAAATGGCTGCAGGTGGAAATACCTATAAACTAGGAGCAGAAATTGATCCACAAGAGTACGCAGAGGTTGATCTTGACGATGTTGATGTCCTCTTTGATCATTTGATCGGTAAAACACCATTCACAGAACCATATCAGTACGTTGCAGCTGATGTTGATGGAGATGGAGAGGCTACATTCCTAGATATGCGGCATATGCTGAGATATATTACTGGAAGAATTGATGCATATCCAATTGAAGTGGGATCTGTACTTCTAGATGGGACTATGGAATTTGAAGATCCATCTAAAGTGATATCTGAAGGATGCCCTGATTATATCATGCTTGAAGCTATCAGTAATGACCAATTGGATTTAAGCTTCATAGTTGTTCAACTGGGAGAATTAACGGGCCAGATAACTGAAGGTGCCAGAAGAGAGATCAGTACTTTCAGATCTCAGAATTTGTGGGATAAATGGTTATCTCATGAGACCGCAGTAGAGTTTATAGACCTGGATGAAAATCGTTCTTCGTATTCAGCGGTCAACTTAAACCTTGCACCTAATCCATTTACCACTTTTACTAACTTGCTTATTGAAGCTGATGATGATCAACAAGCCACACTTTCAATATATAACCTGGAAGGAAGGGAGATCAACAATCATAGGGTTAGTATATCGAAGGGGCAAAATCAATACGAAATAGACTTAAACAATCATCCTCAAGGTATGTATATGTACCGTCTTGTAATCGGACAAAAGATCTATCAAGGCAAACTCATAAAGAGATAGTAAAATTAAAACAAGTGGTTTTGTTTTTTATTACAAGCCCCGGTTGTATTCAACCGGGGTTTTTTATAGAAAGTAGGATGCTTTAACTATTCACATAAAAAAAGGAACAGAGAAAATGCTCTGCTCCTTAAATATCAAAATCAAGAAAAATCATTCTTTATTACACAGCCATCGGTAATTTTATTTCTGCACTCTTAATTTCATCTCCTGCAAATTTAACATACTCTTTAAAATTATCAGCAAATAGTTTAGCAAGAAATCTGGACTTCATATCATAATTCCTTCTATCCTTCCAGGAATTTCTAGGATTTAATAATTCTGAAGGTACTCCGGGGCAGAAAGTAGGAAATGCTAAATTGAAATCCTGTGTCTTTCCATACCTTACATGGTCCAGGCAATCGTTCATAATGGCTTTGATAATTGCTCTTGTATATTTTAATTTAATCCTTGATCCTTGACCATACGATCCTCCGATCCATCCGGTATTGATCAGCCACACCTTAGAACCATGTTGTTTCATTTTTTTTCCAAGCATTTCAGCATACTTAGTAGGATGAAGAGGTAAAAATGGTGCACCGAAGCATGCCGAGAATGTCGCCTGAGGTTCATTCACTCCATCTTCCGTTCCAGCGACCTTTGCAGTATAACCACTTATAAAATGGTACATCGCCTGACCTGGAGTTAATCGAGATACAGGAGGAAGTACTCCAAAAGCGTCACAAGTGAGAAAGAAAATATTGCGAGGATGTCCCCCTTTTGATGGGGTTTTGGCATCATCAATATGGAATATAGGGTAAGAGACCCTTGTATTTTCAGTAATAGTCGTATCATGAAAATCAGGAGTCAGGCTATCCTTTTTATAGCCAATATTCTCAAGAATTGCTCCTGGCTTAATCGCATTGAAAATCTGAGGTTCCTTTTTCTTTGACAACCCTATACATTTGGCATAACATCCTCCTTCAAAGTTGTAAATACCCTGATCACTCCAACCGTGTTCATCATCACCTATGAGTTTTCTTGCAGGATCTGCTGAAAGAGTGGTTTTACCCGTACCTGATAACCCAAAGAAAATGGCTATATCGCCATCCCTCCCTTCATTTGCACTGCAGTGCATCGAAAGTATATCCTTCTCCTTAGGGAGAGAATAGTTCAATACTGAAAATATTGATTTCTTAATTTCACCTGTGTATCCTGTACCACCTATGATGATCTCCTGATCTGTAAAGTTGATGATTGCAAAATTCTCCGAGCGAGTATGATCTGCACTTGGGTCTGCTTTAAAAGTAGGTAAACACAGAATATGCCATTCCGGGGTGAATGTATTAAGCTCAATATCAGACAACCTGATGAACATGTTACTGGCAAATTGAGCACTCCATGGCTTCTCAGCAAGCAGCCTTACATTTAATCGGTAATCTTGATCTGCTCCTGCAGCTACATCCTGTAGATACAGTGCTTTACCTTCTGCATATTTCAGCATCTTATCTCTCAGAATCAGATAATCCGAAGTTCTGTAAGGTTGATTTATTTTATTCCAATCAACAGAGGTAGCAGTTAAGCTATCCTGAACAATATACCTGTCTTTAGGTGCTCTTCCTGTAAATCTACCAGTCTTTATACTCAAGGCTCCGGTATCAGAAATAACTCCCTCTCCTATTTCAACAGATTTCTTCTGTAAATAGTGAGCGTGACAGTTGGCATGCAGGGTTGCAGGATGTAAATCGTGGGTTTTGAAAATAGGAATACTGGGATTCGTAAATCCAATTTGTTTCATCGTAGGGTAGAGGTTTAGGTTAGTGGCAAACGGTTTTCAGACTTCAAAATTAGGAATTGATAGCACAAATAATAACTATTACTAAGTGTCCAAATCACACCAAACCCCCACATTTAATTAGTGTAAAAAAAACAAAAAGTTTGCCTGTATTGACTTACAGCACTATTTTATTACAATAATATATATATGTTAAGATAATGTTAAAATAAAAATCTACCTGTTATTATCAGGTTTCTACCTGGCGCACTTACTCCAGAAGCAAAAGTGCGATAATGTCTATCGAATATATTCTCCAGGCCAACATCAATATTTATATGCTCATTGATCATCCACTTATGATATAAATTCAATGTATTCCAGGTCAATGTTCCTTCTTGCGTTGCATATTCAGGATTATCTGCTGACCCACCATACTCAGAAAGAGGTTTGGCCAGATTATATCTCCATTGAATCGAAATTTTATGATCCTCAGAACTATAATTCACAGCTATCTTTCCATATGACGGTGGTATATGGGATAATGGACTTGTTTCATTACTGAGAATTCGTCCTCTGGTCCAATTATAAGTTGCGTCGAGATTAAGTCTTGCAGAAATTTTTGCCACCAATCTGGATGAAATTCCATAAACCCTCGCTTTCTGGGCATTAATATTTCCTACAACCGTTAACGTATCTGGTCCATCTATGAATGTTGTAGATCCATCAGGCAATGAAAATGGAGCTCTGACAATGGCATCAGATAGTTCAGTAAAAAAAATAGTGTTGGACCATGAAATACGGCTTGTGGGTGACCAACCAATGGTTAGATCAGTATTTAATGTTTTCTCAGGTTCAAGTTCAGGATTGGGTGCTGTTAATTCTATACCATTTACCCTGATCTTAGCCATATCATCCAGGTTGGGAGATCTGAAAGCTGTTGCAATCATGGCTTGAATTCTGAAATTATCGAAATGATTATTAACTCCTAAAGACCAGGTTAAGGCATTATTACTACTGGATATACCGGAATAGAAGTTGTCCGGCCAGGATATCTCATCAGAATTAAGGTAATCGAATTCAAGAGTGGTCCTCGTCCATCTGATGCCAGTTAACAATTTACTCCGGTCTGATAAATTATAGTTGCCTGCAAGATAAGCAGCCATTGAAGACATAGCATTATCACCAGATGGATATCGTGTGAGTATATTTAATCCATCAACGCCACTTGACATGTTGATGCCCTCCGCTTCTGAGTTTATGATATTATGATTGACTTCAAATCCATACTGAAGATCCAATTGATTGATGGATTTTTCAATATCAGTTGTCAATGAAAAGACTTGAACATATTCATCCTGCCTTTCACGTATGTCATCCATAAATCGTCTATTGTTTCGTGTTTCCAGGATATTCTGATATGCTCCTATGATATGTATAAGGTCTGAATAGGATCTCTTCCTTGTATTGGTATAAGAGAGACTTGACATCCATCTTTTCTGTGGGCCATAATTCCATTCTGCCCACCTTGGAAAGCCATTGCTCCTCTCTATCAGAGCATCATACCTGGGTACATCACTACTCGTACTATAATGAAGATTTAAGAGGAGTTTTTCATATTCACTTTTTTGGTATAAAAGCTTTTGAATAAGATCCAGCTGTTCATATGCTGTACCTATCTGAACATTGACATCGTCATTGTTCACTTCAATATCACTCCCATTTCTTCTTTCAACATAGGAGAAGCGTTTACCAAAATCAGGAAATTCTTCAGATCTGTTTCCACCTGTTTTCAAGTCACCATATTTACTACCTGTAACACTAGTCCATGAAGCAAATTGTGCTCCTCTAACTTCCAGATCTGCATGAAAGGTGCGTTCTCCATTTGCAGAAGAGGTACGACCATACACCATTCCACTGTAGGAATGATCAAGCCCGAGCGATAATCTCGGAACCCTGGTCTGAAAGTGCATCACTCCGCCTATAGCATCACTCCCATACTTAAGAGAACCAGGGCCAAAGATTACGGAAACATTATCCAGGGCAGAACCATCAATTGTAATTGCATTGTGCAGGTGTCCATTGCGATAAATGGCATTATTCATACGTACACCATCGACCACCAATAACACTTTATTGGCTTCAAAGCCTCTCAATATCGGGCTACCTCCTCCCATTTGAGACTTCTGCACAAACACTTGCCCGGAGGCAGCAAGAACATCAGCAGGCGTCTGTTGATTCAGTAATAAAATTTCATCCCGCTCAACTTTATGGACCTGGTTGGTCATTCTGCTGCTTTCTTCTGCTCTTCCTACAATTACTACTTCTTCTAGTTGTAAGCCAGGCATTAATTGCACACGATAATCCATATCAGACAATTCCTGCAGGGATAATTGTTGGCTTTTGTAGCCTAGAAATTGAAAGTATAGAATGGTTGAAGATGACATGCCTTGTGGCAAATGTGCCACTCCTTGCTGATCGCTAATGGTCTGAAATGTCTGATCTCGTGAATATACAGAGACACCAATCAATGGTTGGCCATCCTCATCGACAATCAATACTGTTGATTGACAGATGGTGATATTAAACCACAGGAAGCTTAATAGTAAATGTAGTCCCTTCATTGATCTTTGAGCTCTTGACAAATATCTTTCCTTTATGGTAGTTTTCAATGATTCTTTTAGCCAGTGATAATCCAAGTCCCCAACCCCTTTGCTTAGTTGAATAACCGGGTTTAAATACTTGTTGAAATTTACCGGAAGGAATCCCTTTTCCCGTATCTCTTATATCTATAACAACCTGACCATCATCCTGTTGTATGGACGCACTGATCTTTCCTTTTCCATCCATAGCGTCCAGAGCATTTCTAAGAAGATTCTCGATGACCCAATCAAATAGATGTTGATTGATGTTGACGTATAATTCTCCCGGGCCTTCATCCCAATCAAATGTGATATTCCGGGGAGATCGCCTTGCCATATACTCCTTACACTTGTTCATTTCTTCATAGATGTTCACCTTATTCAGTGCAGGTGCGGAACCAATTTTAGAAAATCTATCAGCTACCAATACCAGGCGTTCCACATCGTTGTTCAGTTCATTAATGATCTCTAGCTGTTCATTGTCCCCTTCTGCATTTAACTTCAGATGTTCGATCCACGCAATGATGGCACTGATCGGTGTACCCAGTTGATGGGCAGTTTCTTTTGCCATACCAGCCCACACCCGGTTCTGCTCTGCACGCTTGGACGCATTGAATAAAAAATATGCAAAGAGCACAAATAGTGAAATTAACCCAATCTGAACGATAGGGAAATATCTGATATAGGTTAACGTGGGAGAATTGAATACATAGATCTTCTCCGAATAACCTGCAGGACCTTCCAAGGGTTTTTTCCCGTCATCAATGAATTCAGATACTTTTTTTCTAAGAAAAACAGAATTTGTATCGTATGCTTCACCCCAATTGTATCCTGATATCACTTCTTCTCCTTCAGTAATTACAGGCAGAGCAAAAGAGTCTACGATGGCTGCAGGCAGACCAAAATCGGCCTGGAATTCAGTATTCTCTGTAAATTCACTTAGGGCCTCTACAAAAATGTATGCATTCTTTCTTTCGTTCTCCTCAAGCTTATTGGCAAGGTAATTAGAATAAAAAATGGTGATCAGTAATAGCACCAATGCCATTGCCGTAAGAATGACTCTCCAATTAGATCGCTGTCGATATATATCCATTTATACAACGGGTGTCGTAAGGAATCACAATATAGCAGTACTTAACATGATATTGAATACTACAGGGTGATTTCAGCACCGTAACTTTCCGAAAGCTTTAATTATTGTTTAATTAGAGATCTTTACATATCATTGTTAATGAAACTCTAATGATAATAATCGGGTTAAAAAGATAAATCATCTTGAAACGGCTTTATCATCAAGATGCAGTTATACCTACCGAAATAACACTTAGTAATATTTTTAACATTCATTCAATCTTTTCATATGGGTTGAACGAAATAATTATGAGACAAACAACTAAGGTGTCAATATGGAAGAATTAAAATCGAAATTGAAAGACCTCATCACCAGTGGCAAGATCGATAAAGCCATCAAGCAATTGGTGTCAATGGACCTGGATTCATCTAAAAAGGATAAAGTTGCAGCCATTGCCTCAAGATACAATCGTTATAAAGAAGAAAAGAACCAGGGTACTTTAACTTACGAGCAAGCTACCGTAACTGAAAATCAAATTGTGGCCAGCTTAATTGAAGTGGTTAATAACCTGGATAAAAAAGAAATCAAGATTACCGGAGGTGGAGGATTACCATTAAAACCCATTTTGCTTTCACTTGCGGGTGTGATTATTATTGCCCTGATATTATTCCAATCAGGGGTATTCAGCAAATCCGGGTCCGATAATTTGCAATTAACCGTATTTGTACAAGATGAAGCCGGAAATCCGGTACTGGAGAATGAAGGGAAGCTAAATATCCCCCTGGGAAACCGAGCTCTCAATTCACTAATTGGTCCCAATGGCAGAACTAATTTTGCTGACATCACCGGGGATAACGTAGGAGATTCAATTGTAATAGGGTTGGAGGCAGAAGGATGGGAGATTGTTGACGGCAAAAATGCATTTGTCTTCGATGGAGAACCTATTAAACTTACTGTTATGAAAGATGAAAGTCTTGGTATCGTAAAAGGAGTAGTAAAATCTCGAGATGGACAGGAATTCATTCAAGGTGCTTCTGTCACTATAGGTGCAGATACTGTGATTACAACAAATGCGTCTGGTGTGTTCAATACAACCTTACCATCACATATGAGGGTTACTGCTGAATCTACTCCATACAACCTTACAATAAGTGCCCCTGGCTACAAAACAACAACACAATATTACTACCCTGGTCAATCAACAGAAATACGTCTCAACAAAAATTAACTACCATGAAACCTATAATAACCTTATTGATCTTATTCTTTACTACTTTATCATTCTCTCAGCAGATTAATGGGGTTATACTGTATCAGAACAGTGGTGGACAGCCAGCTGAGGGAGTTGAAATTACTGCCTTTGGTTGCAGTACTGTTTACTCTCAAAGCAACGGTATGTTTATTTTGCCTTGCACCAAAAAACCCGGCCAAAAAATAAAATTACGAATAGGAAGGGAAGATGCAGGTGGCACCGATATAGAATGGGTAAACAGCGATCAACTTAAAGTATTCAATATGCCTGCAAGTCCAGATCACGACCCCATTGACATCATTGTATGCGTTGCCGGAACAAGGAATGAAGCAGCTTCAAGCTTTTATGGTATACTGATTAAAGACAACACCAACAAGTTTGACAAGAAGCTAAAGGAACTTGAAAAACTCATCCAGGAAGGAAACAACAATACTGAAACAACTGCAAGTCTTGTTGAGCAACAGCAACAATTGATGCAGGAAAAGCTGGAGGCTGAAGAAAAAATTGAAGAATTGGCCCAGGAATTGGCCAATATAAACCTTGACCAGGCTTCAGAAATTGTAAAAGAAGCCATAAGAAAACTCACAGAAGAACAAGATGTGGAAGGAGCCCTTGAAATCCTTGATGAAACCAGACTCGATGAATCTATAATAATTGCTTCCAACGAAATTGAAAAGGCTAATAAAGCCATAAAAGAAGCTATTGAAGGATATGAACTTAGGATCTCGTTATTGGCTCCTAAATTCGATTACGAGAATATTGCTAACCTATATGATAAGATCATTCTTACTTATGAAACATACAACTTCAATAAAGAGGAACTCGGGTACATTCTTCTAGATGCAGCTTTAAATAAATATGAGAGTGGTAAATACCAGGAAGCTATTGATCTTCAGACAAAGACATTAAACATTGTCAATAATTTAGAAGAAAAAGATCTGAGTTTACTTGGAAGTATATATACAGGGATAGGTTTAAGTAAATATGAAATGGGTGAATTTCAATTGGCCCTTGAAAACCATCAAAAATCTATTGACATATTAAAGTCAACTGAGGATTCCACTTCCATGGTGATGGCAGAGGCATACAGCAATATCGGACTGGTCAACAAAGAGTTAGAAAAATATGAAGATGCTTTACAGTACTTTAATATGGCCTTGGACCTGGAGCAAAGACAGGATTCTCTCAATCTAAAAGCAATAGCTCTATCCAACCACAATATCAGTTATGCATTAACAGGTCTTGGCAATCACGAAGAAGCCATAGAATATGAATTGAAAGCAATAGATCAGGCAGAGGAAGTCCTAAAATCCAATGACCCTCAACTGGCGACCCATTATAGTCTGTTATCATACAACTATAGCAAAATCAGGAATTATGAAAAAGCCCTGGAATATCAATTAAAAACAGTAGAGATAAGGGAAAAAGTACTTCCCCCTATGCATCCTGACCTGGCCCTGGCTTATAACAACATAGGCGATGTCTATCGGCGAATTGATAAGCAGGAAGAATCCCTTGAATATCATAAAAAAGCCGTAGAAATAGGGGAAGTAGTCCTAAGTTCCACACACCCCAAACTAGCAATTTATTATCAGAATACAGGGCTATGTTATAGAAGGACAAAACAGTATGATCAGGCCATTATGTACCAGCAGAAAGCATTATCTATTAAAGAAAATACTCCTAGCATTACGGATAGAAGTCTGGCCATTTCATATGCCAGCCTTGGAACTACACTTTATCTATCGACTGATTTTACGAAAGCATTGGAATACTTAAAGAAAGCATCAGATATAAGAAGAGAAATCTATGAACCAGGACATCGCGCATTGACCAGGACTCTTCTGGATTATAGTCTTTCATTGAGTGCCACAGGAAATACAGATGAAGCTAAAGCAATCTTGGAAGAACTTGAATCTACCCTTCCGGAAGACGAACGCATACACAGGAATAGGGTTATCATGCACGCTTGTTCAGGTGATGAAAAAGCAGCCTTGAAATCCCTTAAAAAAGCTATAGAACTGGGATACAAAGATCTTGAATGGCTGATGACCAATCCATGTATCGACACCCTGGTCGAAAATGAAAAGTATAAGGAGATTACAGCACCGCTGATGGTCTCTGAAAAATAAGATCTTAAGAGTGAACTGAAGGATGTGCATCTCCATTGATGCATATAAATTAGGAATGTTACTTTTGTATCTCTTATGACTACAGCTAAAATCGATATCAGAAGTCTTGAATTGAATGACATCACTGACTGGGTGACTGGAAGTGGTATGCCTAAATTCAGGGCCAAGCAGATCTATGAATGGTTGTGGTTGAAAGGGTGCCTGGACTTCGATGAGATGTCCAATCTTCCTAAAGACCTTCGATCCAGGCTGCAAGAAGAATTCACTATAGATGGCATCACTGAAAATACAGTCCAGAAAAGTGATGATGGCACCATGAAAAGCAGATTCCGATTACACGACGGTGCCATGATTGAATCCGTATTAATACCAGTACCTTATGATAAGAGATTCACCGTCTGTGTTTCTTCACAAGTCGGATGCAGTCTATCCTGTAAATTCTGTGCTACCGGACAGATGAAAAGGGTAAGAAATTTATCACCCGGAGAGATCTATGACCAGGTAGTAGCTGTCAACAAACAGTCTTTAGAACATTTCGGTCACCCACTCACCAATATCGTTTACATGGGTATGGGTGAGCCTTTATTGACTTATCGGAACGTTCTGAAATCAATTGAACACATAACAGGTGATCATGGCCTGGGGATGTCTCCAAGAAGGATCACCGTCAGTACAGCTGGAATCGCAAAAATGATCCGCAAGCTGGGCGATGACGAAGTACGATTTAACCTTGCTCTTTCACTACATGCGGCTGATGATGCCAAGCGTAATGAGATCATGCCCATCAATGAGCAGAACAATCTGGATGTCCTGGTTGATGCCATTGAGTACTTCTATCAAAAGACCCGTAACAAGATCAGTTACGAGTACATCGCCTTTCAGAATTACAACGATAGTGAGGAAGATGCTTACAACCTGATTAACCTATGTAAGAAATATCCAGTCAAGGTCAATATTATAGAATACAACCCCATTGAAGGAGTCGATTTCATCAAATCGGAAGAAGATACGATCGATCGCTTTGCCCGCATTTTGCGAAAGCATGATGTGATGGTTACTGTAAGGCGGAGCCGTGGTAAAGACATCGATGCAGCTTGTGGTCAGCTGGCCAATAAATAAAGATTTTATAGATTAAAAGACTTCATATTGATCACATGTAAAAATGAAAATCAAGTAAAATCACATTTACAATTTCAGAAAAACGAAGTAGAAACGACACCTTACATCTTAAGTCACCTATTCAAATAATACTGAATAGATCGTCATGTGAAAATTAAAGAATGCGTGCTGTTATACATATTAAATTCGCGCAGCTCTTATTGGCATTCCTTGTCGATTTTGTCCAATGAGCACATTTCCACCAGTTTTAATCATTAATCTATCTGTATATCCTCCATTGGTCCATCTGACTCTTATCTTGCCATTTTCACATGCCCATTTTCCTGTGTTCCGTAATTGTCCCCCATTGAAATGCTGTGTAGTGCCATCCTGAAAAATATTTACAGTACCATAACTACCCCACTCCCATTTTCCAACAATCGATACACAATTGGAACTGAATCCACTTTCTCCAATCCTGGTGGCCACAATGGGCATATTTTTTTGATTGGAACCCTCCATCCTGGTTCCACTGGCATTAATTTTTAATCTATCAGACCAGCCGGTTTTGGTCCATTCAACTTTTAGTACGTCAATGTCACAAAGCCACTTTCCTGTATTTTGAATGACATCTCCAACAATGTGTTCGGTTGTTCCATCAGGAAAAATGTACACGGTACCGTATTGATCCCATTTCCATTCTCCTATTACTTCATTACATAATGTGGAAGTTAATTCTGTATCTATATTGATAGGTCTAAGGATGAAGGTGAATAAACTAAAAATAATAATCACACCAGCATAATTAAAATAACGTGATAAGCTTAAATCCCTGTTAGCTCTCATGAGATTAATTTTTATGTGAAAAAAATAATCATGCCAATGCTTATAAAACAAGTTGATCTGAACGTAAGTTCGTCAAGAATGTGTTCATTTAATCCGGGATCATTTCTACATCTTCTCCTTTTCTGTCGAGGTACTATTTGTTGCTTATACAATTATATGGGTTTGAAGCCTACCCTGTCGGCAGACAGGTTACAAACTTCATACAGCGACTCTGAATTTTTAGTGTGTAGTCAAACTTAAGACTGCGGGTAATCAATCTTCGGATTATTTTATACATACTAGTCTGTTCAAGAATGACTTCAAACTTTTCAATTTCTCAAAATAGAAAGACTTGCTTATCTGGTGAAGTGATCTGCTAACTATGCTTTATAATTGACCAATCAATCATTCATACAGGTCAATTAATATTAAACGATGGACTTCTGGCTTATATATCCATAACTTGGAATTAAAAGTCATGAAACCATTTACATTAATCACTTGCATGGTGATATCCTTGTCATCATATGCAAACAATATCAAAATAAGCAATGTCACTTTTGCCACTCAGGACAAAAACAATGACTATTACATGATAGAATTTGATCTGAGTTGGGAAAACAGTTGGAGGACGTCAACCTATGAAACCAATTGGGATGCTGCCTGGGTATTTATAAAATTCACTCCAAAAAATATTCAGAACTGGCAACATGCGAGTCTACATTATGTCAATGGAGTGAATGACGGTCATGTTGCTCCTACAGGTGGCATCATCAATACAGCTAATAACTCCTACGGAAATGCAAATACCGGGATAGGAGTATTTATTTACAGAGACAGTGATGGTATAGGAAATATCAACTTCAATCAGGTTCAATTGAGATGGGATTATGGCTTGGATGGTGTAGGAGATGATGATGTTATAGAAATCAGTGTTCACGCCATTGAAATGGTTTATGTGCCTCAAGGTGCTTTTCAGGTAGGCGATGGAATGGGTGATTTTGGACAGTTTGAAGCAGGTAATACTGGGAATCCATTCACCATCTCTTCAGAAGGAGCATTAACCCTGGGAGGAACTAATGTTAATAATCTCTCAAATAATGATGCATTAAACCAGCAGTTTGCTGATGATTTCAACTATGCCACCACTCAATCCTTACCCGCAGATTTTCCAAAAGGTTATCATGCCTTCTATTGCATGAAATACGAAGTAAGCCAGGAGCAGTATGCCGCGTTTTTAAGCCACCTCACGCAGACGCAAAGGAGTGACAGGACTGAAGTCATATACATAAACAATATCAATGTCTATCCAATTGCTACCGGCAATCATTATGCGACACCTGATTTTCCTTCTAGAGCAATGGACTACACCAATTGGGCTGATGTGGCTGCTTACCTGGACTGGGCCGGTTTGAGGCCTATGAGTGAATTGGAATATGAAAAAGCTACCAGAGGTGTCAATGATCCGGTCCCTGAAGAATATGCCTGGGGAAATGATACCTGGTATCTGGAAGGGATCTATACACTTCAAAATGAAGGGACTGAGGACGAAATAATTGTTTCCGGTATAGGTGAAAATGTAGGCAATGCTAATTCTGTTAGCATCTATCAGGGATGGGAAAGGCCTTTGAGATGTGGTATTTTTGCAGCAAGTGCGATCAATAAAACCAGAGAAGAAACGGGAGCAAGTTATTGGGGGATTATGGAATTGACTGGAAACTGTTATGAACGTGTCATCTCTGTAGGTGAAAGTCAAGCCAGAGATTTTTCAGGGTTCCATGGTAATGGATCTCTTCAGGCATCTGGTAATGCCTCATTTTTTTTATTAACTGATTGGGCATTTGTGAGTTCTATAGGAGCCGGATTCAGAAACTCTGAAATATCTCAACGCTACCTCATCAACACCTGGGATGCTGACAGGAACAGATCTTATGGAATCAGAGGGATTAGAACTGCTCCATAATGAAGTTTCGCCACTGCATATCGATCATCGGTTGTTTAATGGTTGCTCACAATGTCTGGAGCCAAAACAATGGGATATATAATGGGTCTTCTGGAACAGGATACCATGTAGTTTATTATTCTCATCAGGATAATGGTAATATATTCTCCGGAAGTGTTGATGATGGATACAGTATTCACCACCAATCTCTTGAGTCAAATCATACTGTCTTCATAGGTGGAACTGGAGATGGTTACGCCTACTTAATCAAAGGGCTGAAAGAGAACAATGCAATATTTTACGGAGGTCCTGATGATGGATTTTCATTTATAGTGAAGGAACAATTGGAGAACAATGTTATTTATTCAGGAGGAAGTGATGACGGGTATGATCATTTATTTAATGAGACATTGTCTTCTGGTGCCATTTTCGCAGGAGGCAAAAACGACGGTTACGATTTTTCGGGGATGTCCAAGATAATATGGAAAGGAAGTTATAGTGATAATTGGCTGATGGCTGGAAATTGGAATCTAAACCGCATACCTATGCAACAAGACCAGGTATTGATCCCTTCATCACTTAGGGTGTATCCACAATTGCACGGGTTATTAAGGGTAAATTCTGACGGATGCTACAATTATACCTGTCGGTCATTGATTATCGAGACCAATGCCTCTCTTACCGGTTTATCCCAGGCTTCACTCTTCAACAATGGAAGAATAAACGTAAGAGGTATGCTCCATTTTATGGGCAATCATAGTGAGGTGTTTATGAATACAGGAAAGTCAGAATTGATCATCCACACAGGAGGCCAGGTGAAAATAGGTAACTAAATTAAGGAGCGAATAGAGCAACTAACCATTCCACTTCAAAGCAACTGAATACTACTCAATAAGGTGTGACCTTCAACTCAAGGCCTTATCACTTTCTTTTTCGCCTTTTGCATTGGATTATCCTTTTCTTTCATCTTGCTTTCCTTAAAAACCTGGAATCGGTCTGGTAATTCACGTACCGGCCAGTTATTATTGGATTCATCAATATCAGCAGTTTCTCGATAAGGATCAATGACTATTGCAGTAACTTCCTTGTCTTTAACAAAGACCTTTTTAAAATTGAATTCATTTTTACGCCAGATATCTACTGGGATTCGTTCAACCTCTTTGGTCCCATCAGCAAAAGCCCATTCTATTATCACAGGCATAACCAGCCCTCCCTTATTGCTGAAATGGAGTTCGTAATAATTGTTATTTCCGTATCGCTCCCTTTTCTCTTCCTCGGTAAATAGCTTATCGGCAATGATGCGTTCATTATAGGTCACTGAATCCTCAGTTTCCCATGGCTTGTAATTGGAATAAAAATCCACCAGGTCAGGATCTTTATCTACGGCAAATTCGAGACCTGACTCTTTATATCTCTTTTTAGTAATATGCTCGTATGGTTTTTCTCGTACCTGTTTAGTAGAATCAATCCTTGGTGTAGGATCATTTTCCAGATCTACTTTGTACCACTTTATACTGTCCAGACTGATATCCACCGCATCGATGCTATAAAACCAACCTCTCCAGAACCAATCCAGGTCAACACCACTGGCTTCCTCCATGGTGCGGAAAAAATCTTCCGGTGTAGGATGCTTAAATGCCCATCGACGGGCATATTCCTGAAAGGCAAAATCAAACAACTCCCTCCCCAGTATGGTTTCCCGTAAAATATTAAGAGCTGCAGCCGGTTTGCTGTAAGCATTATTCCCGTAGTCAATGATGTTTTCGCTATTGGTCATGATGGGTTCCAGCTGATCCTTGGGCCTGGCCATGTAATCAATGATGGTATGTGCTGCCCCTCCCCCGGAAGGATAATTGTTGTCAAACTCTTGCTCGGCAATAAACTGCATAAATGAGTTGATCCCTTCATCGAACCAGGCCCATTGTCTTTCATCGCTGTTGATGATCATCGGAAAATAGTTGTGCCCCACTTCATGGATGATGACCAGGATAGCTGCATATTTTGCTCGTTCAGTATAGGTACCATCCTCTTCCGCTCTTCCCGGGTTAAAACAAATCATTGGATACTCCATTCCATTAGCTGCTTCTACTGAAATGGCAACAGGATATGGATACGGGATGGTGTATTTGGAATAAGTGGCAAGCGTATGTTCCACTGACTTGGTGGAATACTTACGGTATATGGGATAAGCCTCTTTTCCATAGTAACTCATACACATCACCTTCATACCGTCGGCATTCATATGTGGCATGGCATCCCAGACAAATTTCTTACTGGCAGTCCAGGCAAAGTCTCTCACATTCTCAGCCTTAAATCTCCAGGTCTTCATCTCACTCGAAACTGGTGTTTTCTCATTGGCTTTAGCCTCATCCAGTGTTACAATTTCCAGTGGCTCGGTCGCTGATTGAGCCTGTTCCCATCGTTCCAGTTGTGTGGGTGTCAATACTGCATTGTAATTCTGACACTCTCCTGTGGATCCTACCATATGATCAGCAGGTACCGTGATCTCTACATCATAGTTTCCAAAATTCACGGCAAACTCTCCTCTTCCCACAAATTGCTTATTCTGCCATCCCTCGAAATCACTGTATACACATAACCGTGGAAACCATTGTACGATGGTATACAGGTAATTGTCATGATCTTCAAAAAACTCATATCCTCCCCTCCCCCAACTGGTGGAGTTCATCCTGTTGATCAGGTAATAGTTCCAGTCTATTTCAAATGAAAACTGCTCTCCCGGAAGAAGTGGCTTTGGCAGATCCAATCGCATGACTGTGCCATTGATCATGTAATTGAGATCGTTTCCATTGGTATCAGTGACCTTGAGAATGTTTACTCCATATTTTTCCAGCTCTCTCCAGGCTTCCAGTCTTCTCAATTCATCACGGCTCATCGCTTCGGAAATACTTGAAGGATCTTGTCGATGTTTTTGTGCATCTGCCGCGTGCTCGTTTTCATCCAGTTGCAACCACAAATAACGGTGGGTGGATGGTGAATTGTTATGATAGGTTACAATTTCAGTTCCATCCAATCGCTGTTCTTTAACATCCAGAGCGCATTTGATCTTATAATCCACTTGTTGTTGCCAGTATTCAGGCCCCGGTGCTCCATCAGCATTCCGGTAGGTATTGGGGGAGGCAAACATTTGATCCAACTGCTCAAATTTGTTGCCATGATTCGATCTATCCTGTGCATTGACGGAAACTATAAAAGAAAATGAAAACAGAAAAATAGATAAGATTGATTTCATGATGGGTTAAAATTTTGCGAAAGATAAGTAAAGTGGTTTTATGATTTTTCATAAAACCACTTTATTACTTCATAGATATATCCAACAGTACAATTTTGACAATTTCTTATAAAAGAGAAAAGGCCTCCATTACTGAAGGCCTTTTAATTATATATTAAGAGCTAATTATTACAATTAACCTAATATTGTCTTACGTTGTCTTACTGAAGCGATACCAATGATCATCAGTAAGAAGGAGAGTATAATGATTCCCCATTCTCCCATGGTTGGAATCGGAGCAATCTCACAATTCTGTCCCGGGAAGATCGCAGGATCAGTATCATCACAATCCTGATTGTTCAATACAAAACCTGGTTGACATGGTCCACACATGGTAACTTCTGTACCAGGATCACCGTATCCATCCATATCTACATCTGCATAGCAGGTCTGAGGAGCAGAGTAACACCCAGCTAAGCTCCATGAGTTTAAGGATCCTGTATCTAGTGAAGCATCATCATTAACTTCAAGTGTCCATGTACCTGTTATGCATTCACCGTCAAAGGCTGAAAGCGGTTGTAAAGGTTGATAAGTACCACCTCCACCAACAGGATCCATACAAGATATTGACATATGATCATTAGGAGATTCATCATCAAAGTTGATGTCAAGATTATCAACATTTCCATTATTACAAGCATCAAACAACAGATCTACCCTTGTACCAGCAGGGCTAACAAGAGTTATTTCTAAATCTCCAATCCAAGTATGATCCATGGTAAGATTGGTCACATCCATATCAGTTATAAAACCATCATCTGGGATATTTAACGTTGATGATATCAATCCAGAAGTGGCGCCACCCCAATCAACCGGAACATCAGTACTTGCCCATGTATTACAAGTTTCACCAGCAGTAGTAAACTCCCATACCGGGGAAACTTCCATGCCACAACCATTGATACCTGTTACTCTCCAGTAATATGTTGTACCGGCCACACTTCCTGTGAATGCATACGTATTGGTCACCAAGGTTTCACTAACCTCCGGTGATCCAAATGCCATATCATCATCTACTTCAAGCAACCAGGAATTGGCACCATTGGTGTTGTCCCATACCAGATTAGGATTGAATACTCCTGAAGTCATATCTATTGGTGAGATGAGTGATTGAGCAGTTGGAGCTGCATCGCTTATGATAAGATCAACAGTAGTCATATTGGTAGCCATTCCGTCATCAGCTGTTATGGTGATGGTTGACATTCCTGGAGCTGCAGCTCCAGTTCCAGAAACAGTCATTGTTACCATTGACATTGCAGGAGCAGGATTAGGAGAAAATGTAACAGTTGTTCCAGCAGGCTCTCCTGATGAGGATAATGTCCACATTCCCATAGATGCTCCAGTTGTAAGATTGTATACTGCATCAGCTGGGGCACATATATCCTGTGTAGCAGGAGCCGCATCTAGCAAACATGAAGGTGGCATATCGAATGCTTCTGTTCCGTCATCTCTACTAGCTGTACTTCCCTGATCTGCACTGAAACCGAGACCTCTTTTTGCAAAAGCTTCCCAAATAGTGCACTGATTAGCACCTCCAGTGAGAGCCACATCAGCAGCCAATATGGCATCTCTGCCATCAACAAATCCTGGGCTACATGCAGTAAGTTTCATACCATCCATCACCAATTGCATGGCGAGATTATTACCACCAGTGGTCCAATCATCATAAATATTTTCATTTAATCCATGTACATCAATAAGTGCCCAGGTCATCTCCCACAACATCATATTCCAAACTTCCCCAACTGGGTGTGGGAATGGTCCTGTCCCAATTATTGAATTGTAGGTTTGAGGGTTGACCACCATATCTGTTGAATAAGGGAATGTTCTTACTCCCGGGCCATTTTCATCTGATCCTAACAGCCAAGTACCAACTGTTCTTGGATCAGCACCATTATCGCCCATTTTTATAGTATGGATAAGTGACATATAGTCGCTCCATCCTTCTCCCATCTGTTCATCATTATTGAGACATGAAGTATTCATAGGTCCGCCTACAAGCCTGTTAGAAACACCATGGCCAATTTCATGTGTAATAACTTCTGCATCAAGTGAACCGTCTCTATCAGGTGTTGCTATATCACAGGTGAACATTTGATTTCTTCCACTCGATCCATCTGGAGGTGTGGCAAAATTAGCATTACAATTTCCCCCGGCATCAGCTGCATCTTGAGCTTCAGAAAGTACCGGATCACCACCTAAACCACCATTTCCATAGTTATTCACCTGAAAATTTCCAGCAGCCTCATCAAATCCATATAGATATGTAATATCATGCATGATATTGGTCCAATAAAATAAGTTGGTTACTGATGCTGGCTGATAAGTTATCGGAGCCATACTTAAGTCTATTGGAAAATTAAAATCCAATGTCATTCCTCCATCAGGATCTGATCCTACATCAGGAATATTATCATCATTTCTGTCAGCATAAGTATGAGTATTATTTCCCTGAGTCGTTGTGAATTCAGCACCAGCCATACCATCTATATCATGCCATCCAAAGGGACTGCCTGTAGGGTGAGCAGGATCAACTTCAATTGTTCTTGCTACTCCTCCATCATCATGAGGGCTTGCATTGGGCCATGCATACACATTATAAGAATCAGGAGCAAACATTGCTAACGGATCTTCAAGAGGATTAAAACCTTTATTTTCTTCTTTATTACTTAAAGGTGATCCGTGATCATGAGAGTTATGGTCAAATAGTTCTTCAAAACAAGTATCAACCATATTATCTTCATCCAATAATTCACCATTGTTGGCATCTACTCTTAGATTGAACCAATTAGCGCCACCTAATTCATATATAGATACTTCCCATGTTAATCTTACTGCTTTGCCAGTATCAACATACTTCAATTTAGCAGTAATATTTTCAAGTGATATACCACCCTTAGATATTGTATGAAATTGATCAGGACCATCTTCTTGAGAAAGAATCTGTAAATTTTCTGAAATATTATATCCTTTTGCTTTTGCTGCTTCACTTACAGCTCGAAGAACTCCTAGAGATGGAGACTGACTTCCAGTCATTCTAGATTCAAAGTCTCTGCTGAATCCAACGTTTTTGGTTAATACATTTCCATTGGAAAGGACGTGCATAGAGCCTACTGCATTATGTATATCAATGCCGTTGTATGTCTGACAGAAATACATGTGATCAACACCATTTCCTTTGGAAACATAATGATCCGTCATTCGATATTCATCAATATCATCGGCTGTTAATTCTCCTTTTGCTACCATCTCCTGAAGAGCCTGATCGATCATGGCCTCAGTTCCCTGGGCCGACATATTAATAGTAAAGGAGAGAGAGAAAAATAAAAGAACGCACGGAAATACATTCTTTAAGAGTGTACTCTTACTCATGGGAATATTGTTTTGGTGATTAAATTGGTTATTGTGTTGTTAATAAATTGGTATTCGTTCAGTATACTTTTATACACAGATTACAGAGTAAATATAAGTTCAGAGGTTGGTAACAAGAAATGTTAAGGAATTAGATTTTAAATAGATATATTACTAATACATATGTATTTATAAATATGGATAATATATATTATAATTAAATATAATGTTTAAAATATTACTGATCTAAATCAATTATTTTAATGCTTGATTTTTATGCGGTTTTACTTTCGTAAATTTCCCACTCATTTTTTCTTTAAAAAATATTGCATAGAACAATCAATAATTATACATTTGCCGTCGCTTATAAAGTAAGCCTCCTTAGCTCAGCTGGTTAGAGCGGCGGACTGTTAATCCGTAGGTCCAAGGTTCAAGTCCTTGAGGAGGCGCCATGAAGGACGTCGTTCATAAAAATGGACTTCGTCCTTTTTTTATTCCTTGCGGTGAAGGTGAAGAGTAACGTAATCCTTCACTGACTTTGCCTTCATGGCAAGCCATAAATAAGTCATTAAGCATTGATTCATCAATCGACATTCTTTCTTTATATTATGGAATGATTTTCTATTACACTTACGTGCTATATAGCTTAAAAGATAATCAACTCTACATTGGGTATACTACAGATGTATTTGAAAGATTAAAACAGCATAATAATGGTGAAAGTCTCAGCACTAAATCCAGAATACCGTTCAAGTTGATTTATTATGAAGCTCACCTATCTAAGAATGATGCAATAAGAAGAGAGAGATACTTTAAAACCTCTCCAGGAAAAAGAACACTTAACCAAATGCTGAGAAGTACTTTAAAACACTTGAAATGATTAACAATTTATGGCTTGCCATAAAGGCAAAGCAAAGCGACGTCCTTTATGGAAGATGCAATAAGAAGACTCGTCATGAAGGCAAATAAAATGTGTCCTTCATGAGAAAAGTATTTTAAAACCAGTTCTGGAAAGAGATCTCTAAAACAAATGTTGCGTAATACGTTATAGAAAATTCATTAGCATAATAAGATCCATCCAATGAAATGATTGCTTGCCATGAAGGCAAAGCAAAGCGGCGTCCTTCATGGAAGCATATTTATATAAAGAAGACGCCTTAAGTAAGGAGCAATATTTCAAAACAAGTAAAGGCAAGAGGGCTTTAAAGCTGATGCTGAGTAATACATTGAATAGATTGTAAACAGGATAACCATTAATATTTTGATGACCATAAATTATTGCTATCATAAGGCTGGAAACAATTATAGTCTGTTTAAAGATTAACCCTAATTATGATCCTAATCATGTTTTTCTTTCAGTTTACGTTCTAACATTGTATGTTAAAAATTTTTCTAAAAACTTTCCGTTGATAATCCTAGCATGTTTGTAATAGGAGTATTAAAAGTTAAAAATTAAGCCATGAAAAGATTACTGATTTTTTTATTAAGTATACTTTTTACATCCATTTATATTTCATGTGACACAGACAGCAAGATACTCACCCATCACCAGGAAGAACTCTTGATCGATCAAATTGCTGCATCAACAAGCATTGATGCTGTCAACGTGGTTGATTTACCATCGACAATTTCAGGTTATGTGAACGATAATCACGAACCTTTTGAAATTGAACTGGCATTTCATGCCAATCACTTTGGATATGAAGTATTCCTGGAAAATGGACTTTGTCTATACTTTGATGAAGAGGGTCATCACCTGAACCATGATGGCATCCACGGGGATATAGGCAATCACCATTGAGTTGGTGACCATGGCATCAATTTCTGTCTGGCGGGGGATACACTTGAAGTAGCTGTATTGCCGCAAACTGTAATTCATTTCATCAGTCATAATGATGCAGGAGCAGCC
>JABDLO010000400.1 GCA_013002995.1 Saprospiraceae bacterium
ATGTGCAACTGATCACTTCCTGATTTAAAATAACCAACACTATGACCGAGAAACACATTCCTGCTTCCTGTTGATCCTGACCCGGCTCCTCTTCCAAGAAAAGTATTCATTTCACCCGAAGCACCCAAGCCCGACTCTCCTCCTATAAATACATTATCGCTATATCCACTTACGTCTCTCCCAGCAGACTTACCTAACATTACATTCATTGTTCCTGAGGACATCATTTCTCCTGCATCGTTTCCAATAAGAGTATTTGTAGTTTCTGTATCATAGATCAAATCACCTTGAGGATTCAACCTGAAAGTCAATTTATCACTATTATCTTCCTCTAGTTTTAATAAATGCTCACCGACATCCGCATTAACATGTAATCTGGCTCCTGGATCTACTTCCCCTATTCCTAACTTTCCATTCTTAAGAATGGTTAAAGCATTGCTGGAGTTGACACCTGTGAATGTTCCATTCCCTATACTAAATAGTCTATCTGTACCTACCCAAGAAGTTGAAGATGAGGGTGTGTAAGACTTTCCATACACTCCAAGTTGGGTTTCATAGGCAGATGGAGCAGACACATTATTACCCATTGAAAAAGAAGCATACCCATCAGCAGATGTGTTACGTCCTCCTGCAAAACTATAAGATCCACTGGCAGTCGTTGTCGAACCTATTGCAAATGAAAAACCTCCATCAGCTTTGGTGTTACCTCCATAAGCAAAAGAAAAGAGACCTAAAGAATTTAAATAACTTGGATCTTCAAATTGTCCACCTCGAAAAGCTCCTCTAAATTGATCAAAATAGATCAATCGATCATAGGGTGAAATGGTAGCCGAATTAATCGAAGATGTACCGAACAATAAATCATCAGTATAATTTCCTTTTTGTTTTAGAGTTGTTCCATCCCTCTCAAATGGCCCGGAATCCTCCTCCGTCATCAATTCATACCAATTGGACCCCGTATGTAACATAAATCGCTTCTTGCTTGTATCGTAGATCAACATCCCTTCAGATGGCGATGTAATACTGGCAATCGTAGTACGTGGAATAAGCAATCCCTTTGAACTACTTTTTACATCCAGGATGGCTCCCGAAGCAGGAGAACTCCCATCATCATTGATACCTACATTTTGACCTGAGACCATGACCATGAGTCCAATAAAAAGAATTGTAAATAGTGATTTCATCATTTTCAATCGATTCAAAAGTTTCGGAAATTTCCCTTTGATCGATTTGAATTCAGAAAGGTTAACAGTATCTGGAAATTATTTTTCCTGGGGATGAGAAAGTCTACTGTGGTGATTGCCTGCGGTACATTATCAGACCCAATCCTGCAAGAAGGAAAAATCCAACAATCCATGCAAAAGAGTATCCGGGATCCAATTCAATAGGTGATGTATCACCACTTAGAATAAATCCCGCCCAGAAATAGGGATATTTCTGAGCTACATCTACCGTAGAATTGATGTAATCCAGCTTGGCCAACCTAAGTGCTTCTGCCTTATTATGGTCTTCTTTCAGGTAGGAATAAAAGGACTGCATGATCATAGCAGTTGCCTCATCCGGAACCCTCCAAAGACTCATGATCGTGCTCTTGGCGCCGGCATAAGCAAATGAATAACTCAGACTCTGCATGCCTTCAGAAGTATTGAGTTGACCCCAGCCTGTATTGCATGCTGCCAATACTGCCAGGTCACAGGACAGGTCCGTATTAAAAATGTCCCTTGCTGTCAACAATTGAATACCAAGAGAATCATTGGGTTCAAAAATCAAAGCAGAAGAGAGCGGATCTTCGGTATTGTCATATGCATGCATAGAGAAATGTAGAATTCGGTAATCGTCCGCATTTTGATGAAAAGCATCAATGGTAGCTTCACTCCCAACAAATACTTCACAATCCAATAATTCACTAATTTTCTCAACTGAAGCCAATCCCCCTTTTAATCTTTGATTGCCCTCTCTAATGACAATCTCTGTAGGGTCATCTTCGTAAACAATATCTTCTGCCACCTCAAAATTGTATTCAGGAGCAAATGCTAATATTGATTTATCAGCTTTACTTTTCAGAGCCTTCAATTTCATCCAATATTCTGCACTATTGGCATAACTGACTGGAGCGAAATTGATCAGGTATTCATCATCTAAAAATGAAGGTTTCATCACTTCATACGGTATAAGGTGCAACCCCTTGTCAGGAATGATAATGATCTTCCGGTCTCTGTCATTATCATTTAACACATTACCTAATAACAAGTCATAAATCTCCTGAGATTCTGAAATCGAATTATTATTCTTAACAAGGCCATCTCGTAATCCGTTGATGATGGCTGAATCTGGAAAATCTGTCTTGCTAAGCTGAATCCCATCAGCATCTATTCGATGAATATATAATCGATCATCACTCCAATAATAACTTAAAAAAACGGCTTTCTCTTTTGTTGCAGAGTTGATAAGTGCTTCAACATCTATAGATAGGTCTGAGGCTTCAGAACTAATTTCCGTTAGGTTATTACCTGCGATTTTACTTTGTATTTCATGGAGTTCATTATAGAGTGAGTCATATTTTGATACAGATAACTGATTGTTGTCCTGGTAAAATTCTGTCCTCAACTGGTTCAACAAACTTTTTAGCTGGAAGCTTTTCTCTTGTTGGTTTTCCGATAGACTACTGTTAGATATAGTCCTATCCCGACTTACCATTTCCTTTAAGATCGTACTTTTCTGGAAATCAGCGATCTTGAAAGTATTGTTGAGGTATCCATCATCATTTGCAGCATTGAAGGCAGCTTCATTTATCTTAATGGCAAGGTCTGCATACCGTCTATCTTCCCCTGAAATCAATTTTTGGGTAATCATATCAACTGATTTCATCTCATTATTCTGAGGAAATATGGATCGAAAAGCTTTATCAGCTGATCTCTTTAAAATCGAAACATCGTTGGATTTCTTGAAAGCATAGAATAGGTATTTTGCTTCTTCATGGTCCAACATCTCTGCATACTCCTTATTGATAAATTCAATATCAGGTTCATTGATTAATAACTTCAAAGAGTCAAGGCAATCCTCAGCAGAAGTAAGATCATCCTGGTTAATGGCATTCTGTAGAAGTTTTTGCCATAGTTGAACTTTCTCGGGATGAAATCCCCTATAATGAATTTGGTAGATTTCTAAATTCCTATTGTATAATTCCTCAGCTTCATTATAATCACCTCTTATACTGGCAAGTTCAGCTGCGGCATTATTGGTATAGGTCCAATTAAGATGATCCTCTCTGAGGTATTGTGATTTCTGACGAATGGTTTGATCCAATACTTCTTGGGCTTGGATTAATTGGCCAGTTTTTATCAATAAGTGGGTCTTGGTATTCAGCATTTCAGCGTAATCAAATTCCTTTTCACCTCCGGCTTGTTCCATCAGATCAATTGCCGGATCAAGGTATTCAAGGCATTTTTCATAATTAGCCAGGTTGTAATAAATTCGGGATATGTTGTATCCAGCCTGGGCCGCTCTGGCTTGTATTGAAATGCTATTGTCCTGGTAATGGTCAAGTGCCTGCTTTAAATGAATTATGGCCTTGCTATTCTGATTTAAATCGGTATAAACCAATCCCAGGTTGTTATATGAATCACCAATGTGGTAGTCCAGCGGAGGATAATGTAGGGATCTTATCCTTATAGCTTCTTCATGGCTGCTTATTGAAGCATCAAAGTCACCAAGTATCCGATATACATTACCCAGGTTGTTATAAATGTTGTGTAATCCACGATCATCTGGCCCATAAGTAGATATAACCAGGTCTTTCGCTTTGTGATAATAATCTGCAGCAGTATTAAATTGACTCATCCGTTTATATGCTACTCCTATTCCCAGGTAACATTGCATCGTATAAATCTTTGGAAGAAAGGTATCTTTCTCCATAATCTCAATCGCTCTTTGATAATGTTCTGCAGCCTCTTCATTCTTATTAGAGAATATATAGGATTGAGCAACAAACAAACTGGCTTTCCCATAGGTTGTGTCAAAGGGTAAGGTTAGAATTTCATATTCTCTAATCAACTTCGCATATAGATCCCATCCTTGCTCATAATTTCTCGCTCTGATCTCAGAACGGATTTGGCTGGTCAGAGAATCCAGGTGGGATTGAGAAATTGAATCAGTAACACTTCCAATGATACAGAAAGCCGTAAAAGCAAAGGATAACACAATTCTAAATGGTAAATCCATTTTACAAATTACTAAAATTTAAAATGAGCGAATCAATAATTATTCATCATGGTGTAATAATTATTATTTTGTTAGGATAGGATGTTAACCTGTTAAATGACAAATCGATTAAATCATAAAAAAGAAGATTACAGTCTTAGCCAAAATGATGAGACAGGAATGAGTTCAGAGGATATCATCAAATCATTCTATAGAGACCATAGGGAAGAATTCATCCATTTTGGTATTAAGTATAATATGGATAAAGAAAACCTGATTGATATTTTTCAGGATGTTGTCATTATATTTTTTGAACAGAAAGAAATGGGAAAATTAGATCAATTGAGATGCACCGATAAAACATATTTATTCAGCCTGGGCAAGCATAAGATCATCGAATTCTTGAGAAAAAACAACAGAAAGTATACCATACCTCATGACCAGTTGCCTGATGAATCGATTAATCCCCAGTTAATGAAAGAAGAGACCATGACTGACCGTCAAAAACTCTTGGCTTCAGGTCTTAAGCAACTGGGAAAGAAATGTAGAGACATGATCACTTTATTTTATACCCGCCAATTAACCATTTCAGAAATCGCCACAATGATGGGATACAAAAACGACAACGTAGTCAAGGCACATAAATCGAGGTGCATGAAAAACTTAAAAGAAAATGTTTCTAAAATGATGAAAACTTGATATGCAGTTAAGCGACAGAGACATAGAACTTATAGATGGATTCCTTAGAAAGGAACTAATGAAATCTCAACTTGAGGAGTTTAATGACAGGCTTAATGATCAATCCTTCAAAGATGAATTGACTTATCGGGAAGATCTTAAAGTTGCTGCAAATGCAATAGTCAGAGAAGAAAGGAAATCAATTTTACAGGATGAAGAAGCATCCATTCAAGATCATAATGACAACAAACCTGATACAAGTTTCAATAAAAAGTGGTTGTGGCCATTATTGATTATTGCAATACTATTGATATCCTACTTGGGATATAAAAGTGCAAAAGATAACCCTGTGGATTCACCTGCCTTATTTGCAGAGTACTTTGAGCCATTCCCCAATGTGATCAATCCGATAGAGATGGGTGTAGAACAAGAAGTTGCAGGCCCCTTCCAGCTATACGAGCAACAACTTTACCAGGAAGCCATAGACGCTTTCAATCAGAATAATGATCTTTCTGAATCTGAAAAATTTTACCTTGGATTATCCTATCTATATATTGATGAAACAGCTTTGGCGAGAAATATTTTTTCTGAAATTAATGGCAATCCTTCTCACAGGTTTCATCAGGCTTCAGAGTGGTATCTATCCGGGATTTTCATCAAAGAAAAAAGAATATCTGAAGCCTTGGAGACTTTGGAAAAAATCCGAGATGAAGCAGGGCACCCATTTGCTGTAAAAGCAGAAGAACTGTTGGGCTTAATTAATTAATTTCTTAAAGGGAATAACATTTAATAATGTTTTCGGGCTAAATGTCTTTGATACTAAGTATGAGTTTAAAATATTTACTTTGAAACAACTAATGTTCATTATTGGAAACCCGTTGATATCTTTAACTGTATATTGATATACAATAGGACGCATAAGAAGATGATGAGAAAGACTTTTATTGTTGCTTTGCTTTTGCTTTCTTGTACAATATTAAGGTCACAAGATGGATGGATTTCCAAAGTTTCACCTTCCATAATAACTGGGCTCCAAGACGGTGAAGAAGTTGAATGTTTGATTCAATTACATGATACTCCCGATCTCAGAAGGGCAAAAACAATCAGATCAAAGGGTAAAAAAGGTCAATATGTATTTTCAAATCTCAGAAAGACAGCGGAATCATCTCAGCGGGCATTGATAGATTGGTTAAAAGCAAAAGGAAGATTTCCTAAAAGTCTATATATAGTCAATCTCATCAAGGTATCATTGGATCAGTCAATGATTGAAGCAATCGCCAAAAGGCCAGAAG
>JABDLO010000469.1 GCA_013002995.1 Saprospiraceae bacterium
GATTGACCAATTGGACCCTGGATGTGAGATTCGATGAAGATGGGTACATGTTCATTGCAGGAGATCCTAAAACCAAATATGCTGAAACCGCTCCCCTGGCTTATACATTGGCCAGCCCCAACAAGGATGCAGCCTCCAACATCATATTTAAAGAAAACGACAACGGAAAGGTTAAATACATGCTCACTTCAGGTTTTAATTCTTATTTCAAATTGAAGTGGTGGGAAACAACGAAGGTCCATTTGATATATTCTATGGCCCTATTCACGATTTTCATTTTATTCCTTTTGTATAACCTTATCAATCTTTTTAGAAAAAAATCACCGGATGCCAACTCTGTATATAGAAGAGTTTATAACTGCTCAGTAACCGCTACTTTGTTTCATTTGATTACCTTCCTTACAATCGGTTTCTACTTGTATGTTTCTGATGGATTGGTTTTTGACTTTGGTTTACCCTGGTTCTTAAGAGTACTCATGGTACTACCCATTGTTGCCATCATTCTTACACTGTTTTCCATTTATGGACATAAGTCTGTCTTGAACGAATGGAGTATTTCCAAATTCAAGAAAATCATCTTCACTGTCAATTTGATTGCCCTGGTGTTGATTGTTCCTTTTTTATATTATTGGAATCTGCTGGGATTTAACTACTGATAATTATTCTTCCTCAGAAAATTAATTTACTAAATCTGAAAGTTTAGTGATAGGTTAACTATCTTCAATATTTCTTATAAATCCAACCTTTATGAAAAGGTCGCTACTTTTCTTCGCTATACTACTAGGCATTTCAGCAAGTCTTATTTCTCAGGATTTTGCAATCATACACTATCATAGATGTGATGGAAACTATGGCGATTATTCTTCTGCTGATTTTAATGATTTCTGGGGTGTTCATGTATGGACGGGAGCAGAAAATCCGACCATGTGGCCGGATCCTGTAAAGGCAATTGCTTTTGATGATTATGGGGCAATATTTGAAATTCCGTTGGTGGATGGTGCAACTGAACTTGCCTTTATAATCCATAGAGGTGATACCAAAGATATCGGTCCCGATCAGATGTATGATCTTTCCAATGGTTATGAAACATGGGTCATCAGTGGAGAGGAATCAGCCGGGCAATACATACACTACCCTTCATTTTCGTTAGCTACCGGATCACAGAATTATTGTGGACCACCGGCTATGGCCACCATTCATTATCTCAGATGTGCAGGAGATTATGGAGATTACACATCTAACGACTTCAATAATTTCTGGGGGCTTCATGTGTGGACGGGTTCAGCAACTCCTACTTCCTGGCCTGATCCAATTAAAGCATCAGGCATAGATGCTTTTGGTGCCTTTTTTGAAGTGCCTCTTTTACCAGGAGTCACTGAATTGGCATTCATTATACATCGAGGAGATTTGAAAGATCCAGGAGGAGATGAAATGCTAAACATTGAAATGAATGGACAAGACCTGTGGATTATTTCAGGAGACAATAATGGACTAATTAATAATCAATATTATAGTATGGCAGATGCCATATCATCACCTTATTATTGTGGAGAACTTTCTGTCGCTACCATTCACTATAGTCGATGTGATAGAGACTTCGGAAACTTCAATTCCAATGACTTCAACAACTATTGGGGAATCCATGTATGGACAGGTGCTTTAAATCCCACCATGTGGCAAGAACCGATAAAACCTATTGGTGAAGATGATTTTGGATTGATTTATGAAGTGCCACTGATGTCAATGGCAACAGAATTGAATTTTATAATTCATAAAGGTGATGAGAAAGATCCTGCTCCGGATCAATCACTGGATCTTGTAAATACAGGAAATGAAGTATGGCTCATAAGTGGAGATTACGAAGTGAGTGGATTTGTACAATATATTTCTTTATTTGCTGCTACAAATTCTGCATTGTATTGTGGGTTTGCCATCCCTACATTATCACAGTGGGGATTCATAATATTGGCATTGTTGCTTGTTGTTGTCAGTGTCGCAGGAATAAGGCAAAATAAATTAGTTCATTTAAAGTAAGCTCTATATTTCCTCCCATTCAATAAAGGTTTCATAAACACTAACCGAAGCATCAGGACCTGAGTTTTCAGATGTTATCTTTCTTAACAAACCATTTTCAACCTTATAAATACACTTTCTTTGTAAAATAATGGCTCCATTCTTTTTTTCCTCGATAAGATCTGGTAAATACTCAGTTTTAAAAAATATTTCATCAGCAGGCAAATGGGCAAAAGATTTTCTGAATGGATTTAAAAGAAATTCATTAAATGCAACGGGCAAATTCCATTTTCTGAATGGATTCTCAACATTAACATCATAGGATAAATCGGTAACAAAGACATCACCTTCATGCCAGACTCCCTCTATCGTGTATGATGTAGTTTGAGATGTCTGAGAATTAATAGTTGATTGTACATATCTAACTCTCGTGATAGGTTCAGGGGGATCTGGAGTATAATTATAAGTTACAGTGGAATCATACCTGGTGAAATCAAAATCACTTTCATAATCATAGTAAGCTTCATATGCAGGTACTGGAAGATTTTCAGGAAAACCTTCACTGGTAAGATATTCCATAAGAATGCTTATTACCTGGTCTGATTCGTATTGCAAATGGAATTTTCGACTTTGGTTGGTTGAATAATTAACTAATCTATCATCATCATATTCTAAATAAACACCTGGAAGGTCTAGACGAATCAATTGACCTTTACTGTTGTAATCATAATTATATATTGATGTATCCTGCGAGCCAGGAGTGATCACTTTTACAGTTTTTATTCGGAATTTATTTAGATCCAATTTTTCAGGCTCATCCTTACCACAACTGATATAGAATAAAAGAGTTAATATTGTTAATATTTTAAGAACTGCTTTCATAATTCTCGGTCTATTTGGCACGTTAATCCAACTATAAACATGTTACCTGTCAAATGAAATGATAACCGTCATTTAATTCAACGACATTTATCTATTGGTCAATTCTGAACAATTAATATTGATTTATAACATTATAAGTTGAACTTTAAATCCCTCCACAGAAAAGGTAATTCGTTGCAGGTAACTTTTTTACAATACATTGATTGCATCAGTCCATATCTTGCAATCAAAAAATGATCATGAAAAACATTATACTTTTATTATGCTTGCTGATGGCAACCATTAACGTCTCTTCTCAAATTACTACTGATGCCAAGATGTCACCACTCAGTGGATTCGAATCATACATCGGAGGTGAATGGCAGTTTGGAGAAACTTACCAGGTATTTGAATGGGGTATCGGTAAAAAGTCAGTTAAATCACGAAGTTACTTCATTTTGAATGGTGAGCCTACCCTTACTTCTGAAGGACTTTGGTTCTGGCATCCAGGCGAGAAAATCATTAAAGGGTACTTTACTGCAGTAAACATGCC
>JABDLO010000471.1 GCA_013002995.1 Saprospiraceae bacterium
ATCTTAAGTAGTAAATATCGGTCAAGCTATTTTAGGCATACACTACTGCTGACTACAGACTACCGACTCAAGACTACCGACTGATGAATGCCGACTGATGAATGCCGTAACAATCCGCGAGCTTACCAATCCCTGTCGGGCTTCTACCAGAGGTAGACAGGTAGGAATCTCACTATGTATAAAGATTACTCATACCTGCCGCAGACCATTATTCACTACTTTTTTGAAATACTTTCCTTAATTGCTTCCTGCATGGTGATGCCTTGAATTTTAGCTTCTAACCATGAGATGATATCGAGATATAGGAATGGTCGTCTTTCATAAGGATCATCGCGGAGGACAATCAATTTGTTTTTCAGGATTTTGAATTCCTTCATCAGATCTTGTTGTTGCATCCGTGGAATTCTTTTGATGAAAGCAAAAATCTCTTTTTGTACTTCACCCATATCTTCCATTTTAATAAAGAACCTATAAACAGATTTTACCTGATAGCTGACGAGCAAATCATTTCCCAATTCAAAGTGGGCAATGAGGTTGAGGATTCTGGCAAAGCATTGAATATCTCCTCTAAAATCCGGATAATAGTTGTTAGTGATTTTATTGAGATAAAAAATTGTTCTTTCCCAATCATCGGCTCCAAAGTACACACAGGCAATTTTATAGTAGAATACAATGATCCTATTGAGGTCCCAATTGTAAATATTACTCTCCAATAGCGATTCTAAAGAACTGATGTAAACTACACCTTTGTGGTAATCGGCTGTAAGATAAATATCGTTTATTCCATGCAGATACGAAATGAGAGTCCAAAGAGATTCCAGGTTATGGTTTCTGATCAGTTTATCATTCTGTTTGAGTTCTTGTAGTTTTACCAGTAATGGAAGAAACTTATCATGTCTCTGTAACATGAAGAGGGCATTCAGTTGATTGTGAATTCCTTTAAGATAAATTGCAGCATCTGAATACTTTTTTTCTTCATTTTCTTCAAATAACTGGACCCAATTATGAGCGTACCGAAAGTAATTGGGGAAATCCTGGATCATATTGTAATACCATACATAACTTTGAAACAGGACTAACTTTTCATAGAATTCCAGTTTAATGATTTCAACACTTGGGTGGTTAGCATCAAAATATTCTTTTACAAACCTGTAATCTTTTTGATCCTTTACATACCCGTATCTCAAATAAAACCCATAAAGAGAAAGTGAAAAATTCGATAGATCATTCTGAATGGATATCTTTTTTACTATCTCTTCTGATAGTTCTTTAATTTCTGTAGCCTTTCCGGACATACTTCCGGTGATGTGCTGAGCTTCAATATGTCTTTCAAAGTTTATGATATTGAGTGCGAGTGAGTAGTTTTGATTACCTAATGCGCCCTTTTTTGCTTTTTCAAGTAAGTCCAGGCTTTGCTTATACAATCCTTTGCTATAAAGTACCCTGGCATAATCTAATTGCTCCCTTATTATGATGTCCTGGTCAGCATTTCTATAATGAATGCGAAGGGATATCAGTATCTGTTTGTACAGATGAGCTTTGATATTAGAAAGTTGTGACTTTTTTAAGTCAGGAATTTTTCGAAAAAGTGCGTCTTCGTTATAGATGCCCTGGGATGACATTACGTCAAATACCTTCATAAACAGCTTATTGCCTCCTGGGTTATCTCTGTTGACAAAAAGTCTAAAACTTCTCTTTTCACCTTTAGTAAGGCTTTTAATTAATTGAATTAAATGGTCTGTCTGTTGACTAGGCATTGTAATTATAAATGATTTAAATCATTGATTATCAGGTAAAAGTAAAAAAAGCGTATTGGTTATGAATCGTAATAATAAAAATAATTGATACAAGTTACATCGGACATCAAAAATATATTTGCCGTTCTTCATTGTTAAGAGACAACATTAAAACAAATTCAAGTGGAAAGAATACACATATTTGATACGACATTAAGAGATGGAGAACAAGTCCCGGGATGCAAGTTAAGGACCAATGAGAAGCTCGTTGTTGCTGAAGCATTGGATCAGCTTGGAGTGGACATTATTGAAGCAGGTTTTCCTGTGTCAAGTCCCGGAGATTTCCGAAGTGTGCAATTAATTGGTGAGGTGGTTAAAAATGCTACTGTATGTGGCTTATCGAGAGCTGTTGCCAATGACATTAATGTAGCCGCTGAAGCCCTAAAGACAGCAAGAAGGCCCAGAATTCATACAGGTATTGGTACCTCGGATAGCCATATTCAATATAAACTGAGAACCACTCGGGAAGACGTTATTGAAAGGGCTGTTGGGGCTGTAAAATTGGCAAAAAGTTATGTTGAGGATGTAGAGTTTTATGCTGAAGATGCAGGAAGAACGGATAATGAATTTTTGGCTCAAGTAATCGAAGCTGTGATCAAAGCAGGGGCAACTGTACTTAATATTCCTGATACTACCGGATATTGTATGCCTCATGAGTATGGAGCAAAGATCAAATATCTGGCTGAAAATGTAAAAGGAATTCATAAAGCAACCCTTTCCACACATTGTCATAATGACCTTGGAATGGCAACAGCCAATTCAATTGCAGGTGTAGAATATGGTGCCAGGCAAGTGGAATGTACCATTAACGGAATCGGAGAAAGAGCGGGGAATACTTCATTAGAAGAAGTCGTCATGATTATAAAGCACAGATTGGGGCATTTATATAATACGGGTATTTATACACCTGGATTGAAGTCTATGAGTGAAATGGTATCCGATAAAATGGGTATGCCTGTTCAACCCAATAAGGCGATTGTTGGTGCTAATGCATTTGCCCATTCTTCTGGTATCCATCAAGATGGTGTGATTAAGAAAAGAGATACATATGAAATTATCGATCCTGCAGAAGTAGGCGTTGATAAATCTTCTATCGTCCTTACGGCAAGATCAGGAAGAGCTGCACTTGCATACAGGGCGAAAGAGATTGGTTATGATCTTACTAAAGATGAATTAGATGTTGCGTACAGGCACTTTCTTGTGCTTGCCGATATGAAGAAAGAAGTGGTTAATGAAGATCTCCACTCATTAGTGAAAGAAAAAGTTTATGCAGAGGTATAGCAGATTATGGGAAAGACACTTTTTGATAAAATCTGGGATGCACATGTAGTCAAAACCATTGATGGGGGCAGGGAGGTATTGTATATTGACCAGCACCTGATCCATGAGGTTACAAGTCCACAGGCATTCAACGGGTTGAAAAATCGAGGCATTGGGATCAGGCGACTAGATAAGATCCTTGCCACAGCTGACCATAATGTGCCTACAATTAACCAGCATTTACCAATAGATGAACCTTTAAGTAGATTGCAGGTCGACACCCTTCAGAAGAATTGTGACGAATTTGGGGTGACACTATATAACCTTGGGCATGAAAACCAGGGAATAGTGCATGTCATAGGGCCGGAATTGGGTATTACTAAACCCGGGATGACCATTGTGTGTGGTGATAGTCATACCAGTACTCATGGGGCCTTTGGGAATATTGCATTTGGAATAGGTACCAGCCAGGTAGAGCAGGTCATGGCATCTCAATGTTTAATTCTCACAAGGCCTAAAACAATGAGAATCAATGTAGAGGGAACACTAGCAGAGGGTGTAACGGCTAAGGATATCATTCTTTACATTATTTCTCAATTGACAGCTGCAGGTGGTACAGGATACTTTGTTGAATATGGTGGTTCTACCATCCGTTCCCTGAGTATGGAAGAGAGAATGACCATCTGTAATATGAGTATAGAAATGGGAGCGAGGGGTGGATTAATTGCTCCTGATGAAACAACCTTCGATTATGTGAAAGGAAGACCAAATGCTCCTGAAGGTGTAAAGTTTGAAGAAGCATTAAGTTTTTGGAAGACACTCAAGAGTGATTCCGATGCAACCTTTGATAAAGAGTATTCTTTCCATGCAGATGATATCGGTCCTATGGTTACTTATGGAACCAACCCGGGCATGGGAATGCGTATTTCAGATCTAATTCCCGATGGAGGAGGTAGAGCGTCATTTGACAAAAGCCTTGAGTACATGGGGTTTCGATCAGGACAATCTCTGAATGGACAGGTAATTCAGAATGTATTTATTGGGTCGTGTACCAATAGCCGCATTGAGGACCTGAGAGAAGTTGCTGAATTTGTGAAGGGTAAGAAAAAGGCTGACCACATTAAGGCTTACATTGTTCCTGGTTCCTATAAAGTAAGACAGGAAGCCATACAGGAAGGATTGGATGAAATATTTGAGGAGGCAGGATTTGTATTAAGACAAGCAGGATGCAGTGCATGCCTGGGAATGAATGAGGATAAGATCCCAAAGGGGGAATATTGTATTTCTACTTCTAATAGAAATTTTGAGGGTAGGCAAGGCCCTGGAGCCAGGACAATCCTGGCAAGCCCCATCATGGCTGCAGCTGCGGCCATTGAGGGTAAGATTGTTGATGTAAGAGAAATGATAAGAGGAAATGGAAAAGCTTGAGCATATAAATTCTACTGCCGTACCAATGCCTATTGAGGATGTCGATACGGATCAAATCATACCGGCGAGATTCTTGAAGGCGGTTACCAGGGAAGGCTTCGGTGAAAATCTATTCAGAGATTGGCGTTATAACTCCCAGGGAACACCAATTCCCGATTTTGTCCTTAATAATCCGATTTACTCTGGTCAGATATTGGTAGCGGGTAAGAATTTTGGGTGTGGCTCCAGTAGAGAGCATGCTGCCTGGGCACTTTATGATTATGGATTCAGAATTGTGGTGTCTAGTTTTTTTGCGGACATCTTTAAAGGAAATGCACTAAACAACGGATTGCTACCGGTTACCGTTTCAGATGAAGATCTTGGTATCATTTTTTCAGCTATAGAAAAGAATCCAGGTGTAGAAATTGAAATTGATCTACCTGAACAGACCATATTAATCAATGAAATTGGCTGGTCAACACCATTTGAGATCGATGGATATAAGAAAATGTGCCTGTTGAATGGATACGATGATATTGATTATTTATTGAGTATTAAGGAGGATATTAAAAAATTTGAAATACAACAAGAGATTTATTAATAATGAGAAAACTAACCAATATTGCAGTTCTACCTGGTGATGGCATCGGCCCTGAAGTAGTAGATCAAGCCATCAAGGTATTAGAAGCCATTGGCGAGAGATATAAACACGATTTTCATTTTACTCATGGATATGTCGGTGCAGCTGCCATCGATAAGACTGGAAATCCATGTCCTCCTGAAACCATTGAGCTTTGTAAATCTAGTGATGCAATCTTGATGGGTGCCATAGGTGATCCTAAATATGATAAAGATCCAGGTGCTAAAGTGAGGCCGGAACAAGGCCTGTTAAAATTAAGGAAATCCTTAGAGCTCTTTGTCAATATCCGCCCAATAAGACTATTTGAAAATCTTGCAGGATTATCCGTAATAAAACCTTCTGTTTTAAAGAATGTGGACTTCGTTATCTACAGGGAATTAACAGGTGGAATATATTTTGGTAAAAAAGAAAAAGGTGACGATTACGCTTCAGACGAGTGTTATTACACAAGACATGAAATTGAAAGGGTTACCGTACTCGCATTTGAAGAAGCCATGAAAAGGAGGAAAAAGTTAACCCTCATTGATAAGGCCAATGTTCTTGAGACCTCAAGACTATGGAGAGATGTGGTCATGGCATACAGCAATAAATATCCTGAAGTTGAGGTGGATTATCTATACATTGATAATGCCACCATGCAGGTCATTTTAAATCCTTCAAGATTCGATGTGATGCTTTGTGACAATATGTTTGGAGACATCATATCTGATGAAGCCAGCGTGCTAGTGGGGTCCTTGGGATTACTGCCATCAGGCTCGAGGGGAGAGCAATACAGCTTATACGAACCAGTGCATGGTTCTTACCCGGAGGCAGCCGGAAAAGATATTGCTAATCCTATGGCTACCATTTTGTCAGTAGAGATGATGTTGCGAGATGCCGGAATGATTGAGGAAGCAGATACAGTGCAACGAGCCATAGACTTCTGTATGGAAAAGAGTATCCTCACTGAGGACCTTAATCCAAATATTAACTACTCCTGTTCTCAGATGGGTGATATCATAAGCACATTGATTGTGGAAGGGCCGGAGGCCTTAAAGACTAAGTCATTACATGAAGCCAATTCTACCATTGTATAGGATTACAATATTAAAATCATAAAAATCATGCATTCATTTGGTCTCACAGAGAAAAAACTACACATTTGTAATAACATAGATGAATATCATTATCATAAATATCGTCATTATCATTATTAGCGTGATCGGAATCACCTGATAGGAGGACGGTATTATTTGATTAAAAAATATATAGGCTGTTCTCCATGAGAGCGGCCTTTTTTAATTTATAGAATGGAAAAAAATAAATATAGTAAGCATGTAACCCAGGATCCTACTCAACCTGCTGCACAAGCAATGTTGCACGCAATAGGCTTGACAAGAGAGGATCTTAAGTTGCCGCAAGTAGGGATAGTAAGTACAGGATGGGAAGGCAATCCTTGCAACATGCATCTTAATGACCTTGCTAAGGATATTAAACAGTCTGTTCAGAAACAGAATCTGATAGGGTTGATATTTCATACCATAGGGGTAAGCGACGGTATATCAATGGGTACTGCGGGGATGAGATATTCTCTTCCATCAAGAGATATCATTGCGGACTCCATTGAGACAGTAGCTTCTGCACAGTGGTACGATGCGTTGGTGACTGTGGTAGGTTGCGATAAGAATATGCCTGGTGCTATGATGGGATTGGGAAGATTAAACCGGCCTTCAATTCTCGTTTATGGAGGTACAATAGCTCCTGGTTGCCATGCCGGAAAAAAATTAGATATCGTTTCTGCATTCGAGGCGCTTGGTCAAAAAGTAAGTGGAGAAATCGACCAGAAGACTTTTGAGGAGGTGATCCAAAAAGCAATTCCAGGTCCGGGAGCGTGTGGAGGGATGTACACAGCCAATACAATGGCTTCTGCCATTGAAGCAATGGGAATGAGCTTACCGTACAACTCATCCAATCCTGCCATTTCTAATGATAAGAAGGTCGAATGCGATAGGATCGGTTCTGCCATAGATTATTTGTTAACACATGATGTCAGGCCAAGAGATATAGTGACCAAAGCCAGTATGGAGAATGCCATAAGGTTGATTACAGTACTTGGGGGATCTACCAATGCTGTTCTTCATCTTCTTGCTATTGCTGATGCATACGATGTTGATCTCACATTGGATGACTTCACCAGGATAAGCAATGAAACACCATTTCTTGCAGACCTTAAGCCTTCCGGCAAATATGTAATGCAAGACTTACATGAAGTAGGAGGTATTCCAGCTGTAATGAAATTGATGCTGAAAGAAGGGCTCTTCAATGGGGAATGTATGACTGTTACCGGCAAAAGTATTGCTGAAAACCTTGCTGAAGCAACTCATTTACATGATGACCAATCTGTAATTCATCCAATTAATGATCCGATCAAAGAATCCGGTCATCTGAGAATCTTAAGTGGTAATCTTGCAGAAAAAGGAGCAGTTGCCAAGATCACAGGAAAAGAAGGATTGAGGTTTGAGGGAAGAGCAAAAGTTTTTAATACTGAACCGGATGCTAATGCAGCCATACAAGCAGGTAAAATAAATGAGGGCGATGTTATTGTCATCAGATACAGTGGACCTAAAGGAGCTCCTGGAATGCCGGAAATGTTGAAACCTACATCGCTCATCATGGGTGCAGGATTAGGGAGTAAAGTCGCTTTAATAACGGACGGAAGATTCTCTGGTGGAACACATGGGTTTGTAGTTGGACATATTACACCAGAGGCTTACGATGGAGGTATGATTGCCCTACTGGAAGATGGAGATAAAATTATTATCGATGCCAATGACGATAGCATTATTGTCGATATCGATGAATCTGAATATCAATCAAGAAAATCACAATGGAAAGCACCGGAAGACAACATCACCGGATTTTTAGCGAAATATCGTCGCAACGTAAAATCCGCAAGTGAAGGTTGTGTGACCTGCTGACCATAAAAAATAGAGCAAATGAAAGTTGATACTTTACAGAAGCCAAAAGATCAAGCGACAGGGACCGTTAGGATTTCAGGTGCTGAAGCTGTATTGAAATGTCTCATAGAAGAGGGCATAGACGTTGTATTTGGTTATCCGGGAGGTGCTATTATGCCGGTTTATGACGCACTCTATCATTATCAGGATCAACTAAAGCATATCCTGACAAGACATGAGCAAGGAGCTATTCATGCTGCCCAGGGATATGCCAGAATACTTAGAAGGCCTGGAGTGTGTTTTGCAACATCCGGACCCGGAGCTACCAACTTATTCACCGGGCTCGGTGATGCTTTGATGGATTCAACGCCACTGGTTTGTGTGACGGGGCAGGTGTATTCACATCTTTTAGGTTCTGATGCATTTCAGGAAGTTGATGTCATAGGTTGTTCTACCGCTATCACTAAATGGAACTATCAGATCACGAAAGCAGAGGAAATTCCTGAGATTTTCTCGAAGGCATTCAGGGTTGCCAATAGCGGCAGGCCTGGACCTGTGTTAATAGATATCACTAAGGATGCCCAGATCAATGAGTTGGATTTTAAATATTCTAAGGTCCAGAAAATCAGAAGTTACATCCCAAAGCCAATCCTTAATCAGGATAGGATAAATGAAGCTGCTGAACTGATCAATAATGCCCGAAGGCCATTAATATTAGCTGGTCATGGTATCCACATATCGAGGGCCAAAGAGTCATTTTTAGAATTGGTAAATAAAGCAGGAATTCCAGTCGGTTGTACAATTCATGGGCTTTCAACCATTCCGGAAGATCATCCACTGAATATGGGCATGCTGGGTATGCATGGAAATGTAGCTCCTAATGTACTTACCAATTCTTGTGATGTTTTGATTGCCATCGGAATGCGATTCGATGATCGGGTCACCGGAAGGTTAGATAAATATGCAACACAGGCTAAGGTCATCCACATTGAGATTGATCCCTCAGAAATTGACAAGAATGTCAAAACCACTGTTGCGATTAATGCCGATGCCAAAGAAGCCATTGAAGCATTGATCCCATTGGTAGAAGAAAAATCTCATCAACAATGGTATAATCAATTTCATGAGTTGCGAGCTCAGGAAGATGAGAAAGTTATATCAAGAGACCTGGAAAAGAATAATGATAAACCGATCACTATGGGACGTGTGGTAAAAGAGGTTTCAGATCAGACTGATGGTCAGGCTATTGTTGTGACAGATGTAGGTCAGCATCAAATGGCAGCAGCGAGGTATTATGATTATCTCGGTGAGAACCAATGGGTATCCTCAGGAGGAGCAGGAACTATGGGTTTCGGACTACCAGCAGCGATCGGTGCTAAAATGGCCAGCCCTGAAAGACATGTAGTAGCATTTATCGGAGATGGAGGTTTTCAGATGACACTCCAGGAATTGGGTGTATTATCCCAGTGGGATATCCCGGTTAAAATCTGCTTACTCGATAATGAGCATCTGGGGATGGTAAGACAATGGCAGGAACTTTTCTTTGAAAGAAGATATAGTGCAGTTGAATTAACGAATCCTGATTTTGTAATGATCACAAAAGGATTTGGTGTAGAAGCTAAAAAGGTAACAGATCCTCATGAACTGGATGGAGCGATTAAAGCAATGCTGGAGTATCCGGGACCTTACCTGTTACATATTGCTGTAGAGAAAGAGGAGAATGTTTTCCCAATGATTGCTTCAGGAAAGGCGGTTGATGAAATAGTGATGGAGCCGGAAAAATAGTTGAGGTAGTTGAGATTATTTAGACAGTTGAGGAATAATGTTTAATCTATAAATAATTAAAGTAATGAAACAAGAATATCATATATACGGATTTGAGAGACTTGAAGTCTGGAAACTTAGCATTGACCTTGTTATGCATGTTTCTGATATTGTTGAAGACTGGCCAATGAATGAAAGATTCGATCTTACATCTCAAATATCAAGAGCTGCAACCTCAATTACTTGTAATATATCCGAAGGAAGTGGAAGACTCACTCCTAAAGATCAAAACAAATTCTACACCATTGCTTACTCAAGTTCATTGGAGGTATTGAATTGCTTGATTATTTCATATAGGAAAAAATATACTCCTGAAAACTCATATGTGAAAGGCAGACATTTAATATCAAGGATTACTTCATCTCTAAATAAGATGGTAAAATCTAATTATTCAAAAATCAATTAACCCCCTAAACCATCTAAACCATCTAAACCATCTAAACCATCTAAACCATCTAAACCATCTAAACCATCTAAACCATCTAAACCATCTAAACCATAATAAAATGGAAAAAGAATATACACTAACTGTTTTCTGTGAAAATAAAACGGGACTTATGGCAAGGATCGTCTCAATCATTACCAGAAGGCATATCAACATTGAAAGCTTTACAGCTTCTGAATCATCAATTAAAGGAATTTTTCGATTTACAATTATGGTTGTGGTCAATGATGAGCAAGTGCGTAAATTGATTACTCAGATCGAAAAACAAGTAGATGTATTGAAGGCATTCTATTATGACAATAGTGAGATCATCTACCAGGAGATTGCATTGTATAAGGTCTCTCCGGAGTTGTTTTTTGGAGGTGATAAAGTTGAGACGCTGGTAAGAAAACACAATGCCCGAATATTATCCATTGAAAAAGATTATATCGTCATTGAGAAAACAGGCCATCCAGATGATACCAAAGCGTTACTCAATGAATTGCATTCTGTAGGAGTGTATGAATTTGTCAGATCTGGGCGTGTAGCTATTGTGAAACCCATGGAGCGCCTGAATACCTATTTAAAATCAATAAAGAAATTAGAAACAATTTCATAAATCAAGAAAATCATAAAACAAACAACATGGCAAAGTTAAATTTTGGAGGTGTGGAGGAAAACGTGGTGACACGTGATGAATTTCCACTGGAAAAAGCTAGAGAAGTATTAAAAGATGAAGTCATCGCGATCATCGGGTATGGTGTACAAGGACCAGGACAAGCATTAAATTTAAGAGATAACGGCTTTAATGTAATCGTAGGTCAGCGTAAAAATTCCAGATCATGGGATAAGGCTGTTGATGATGGATTTGTTCCCGGTGAGACCTTATTCGAGATTGACGAGGCTGCTGAAAAATGTACAGTCATCAAATACCTTTTATCTGACGCAGCACAGATTGAAGTATTTCCTAGAATTAAAGAAAGACTGAGACCTTGAAAGGCATTGTAT
>JABDLO010000048.1 GCA_013002995.1 Saprospiraceae bacterium
GCCCCTCTCCGAATAAAATTAATTCTTCCGTCCCCGTTCCCCACTCACCCACGGTTCCCATACATTGAACATCCGCATGGTGAATTCAAGGTAGAAGTCATTGATCATCTGATCCACTTGAAATCGATCATGACGAGGTAGGTTATAATCACCATTAGCATAACCCAGAACTACTGCACCCACAATTGCAGAGTTGATTTTCAACTGTTTGAGATCTACTTTATCATAGGTATCGGAAGAAGCATGATAATTGGGGCCGTAGAATTGTGGTGCGTGACGCCCTACCAGATTGGGAACCCCTTCCAGCATAAAGTCAAAATTATCCGTACCTACAATAGGTAAATTCAATTGGGAAAATGGCCCGAATACCTCAACCTGTTTTAATAGTTCATCTATCTGCACGACCAACTCTTCCCTGCCATTGGTAAAAAACCCAAGAATACCCCCACTTCCGATGTCAATGGAGATGGCCAATTTGTGTTGGTCCATATCGTAGTCCTGTGTATAAGCCCATGATCCAAAATAACCCTGCTCTTCCCCATTCCAAAGAGCGAGCCTGATGGTACGTTCCGGCTGAATATTCAATGCCTTCATCTGTCTTGCAAGGTCGATCATCATGGCGACATTGCACCCATTGTCATTGGCTCCTGTACCCAATGCCCAGGAATCAATGTGGGCACCTATGATGACGACTTCATCTTTCCTGGTTGTCCCGGGTATTTCAGCTATGACATTGTGGGAAGTAAACGCATCTCCCGTAACAGCCTCCATTGAAGCTGAAATCGTCAATGAATGTCCCTCCTTCAATAGGCGAATGATCCGCTTGGCATCCTCACGAGCAACCACCCATTGTGGCATTTCATTATCCGTAGTTTCCATTGTTAGGAAGCGATACAATAGTTTTTTTGGTCTACTCGACATGAATAGTATGCCTTTCGCCCCTTTCTCCCTCGCAATCATTTCAACCCTGGTTGCGTAATCGTACTCTGCAAAAAGTCCATCAATGTCCAGGCACAGGTCTTGTTCAACAATGGCATATTTGCCGTTAAGGTCTTCTTCAGACTCAAGGCTCTCCATATATACAAGATCGCCAGTATAATATCCTGGAGGTGACTTGAACTTAGAGACCATTTCAATCTTGAAAAAGCCATCATCCATATTGACCTCACCTTCACATAAATTCTCAAGCCACAGTGTCGGCATCTCAAAGGAATGCTTCCATGCCTTAACCCCGGCTTCATGAAATTTCTTCAGCCCCCATTCAACGGCTTTTTCATTGGCAAGTGATCCTGTGACACGACCGCCGATCTTGTCAGTTAATTCCTGCAGGTCTTCTTCAATAGGCGTATCGTTTAATAAGGCAAGCTTTAGACGATCAATGTCGGATTGTGCATTACAGAAACAAGAAATGAAGCTCAGGATAAAAAGATTGATATATCTCATGAATGATGTTTATAAACATTCAAGATATTGGTTTGAAGTGAATACTTCAAACTTTAAAGGGATTCCTAAGCATGAAACGAAGTGAAATGATTGGTAAGCCCGAAGGATTGAAGTTGATGCCTACCAAAGGCAGGCAAGCTTCAAACAACTGGAATATTTTTGTTTAGAAAATAACTGGAGTATCATGGATAGATAATTGACTGAATGGCATTATTATATGTAGGGTCTTCATCATTAGCAATGAATTGAAACCTTCCATTTGCTTCTATTCCAGGTGATTAAAAATCACACCTATGAAGCGATTAATTGTTTTATACTATTTAATTCTTGCATGCACCTTACCTGGACAAGACAGCGTATTGGTTATAGATGAGAAAACAAAGCAGGAACATTCTGTTGATGTTTCAGATTTTATCTACGTACTACCTGACTCTCTGGGCTCCTATCAGATTGAAGATATAGTTCAATCAGGATTGCAGAAACAATTTACTCCGGATCCTAATATCCTGAAAAAATCGGGGATGGAATCCATGCAATCTATTAGTTATTATTGGGTGAGGATTTCCATTCAGTCTTCTTTACCGAACTCCAGTGAATGGTTTCTCTTTTGGGACCACCCCACCTATGAGGTATACTACCTAAATAATGACAACCGATGGCAATCCATACCTTGTGGAACACTTACTAAACCTAAGTATACAGAATTACCCAGATCAGTGCCTGGATACAAAGTGTCATTGGCTCCTGGTAAAAAACAGATCATCTATTTCAAATTGCCCTCTGACCTACTGGTGGTTAAAACCGGAATTACGCAGAAACTGGATCTCCAACTTTTTGATAATACTCACATAAATACCATAGAAAGAAAATATTGGCCCTATGTATCCATCATTCTGGGTATATTCCTGGCTGTGGTCGGGTATCATCTGATCATTTTTCTTTTTAGATCCAATAAAGATTACCTGTACTTTGCCCTATTTGTACTGTCATATGCTGTAATTTTTTCCTCTTTTTCCAAGTTGGTCTCTGAATGGATTGTATTTGGTCCAGCCAATGATTATCTGATCCTTTTAGTAGCAATGGGTTGGACCAGCATGTATATATTCCACTATCTATTCACACGCAGATATCTCAATCTAAAATATCTAACACCAAGACTTAACCGATTGTGGAGGCTTACTCTAGGGTTGAGGATTGTTTTATCCATCATCCTTGTTGCTATTGTTATTTATCATGGAGGTATGAGTTATATTCCATCACCTGTATTTAATCCACTGTTGATCCTCGCAGGAATTATGGGAATATTATTGATTCTCATTCCCATTATAAGTGCCCTTAAAACCTGGCAAAAAGGATGGCGACCATCTATTGTCTATTTATTGGCAATGGTTGCTTTTGTCCTTCAATTGTTTGTTGAAGAATTGAACTTTCAAGATATCATCACCCTGCCGGAATGGCTCCCTATAGAAACAGGATCCATTACTATGGTTTTTCTTTTTGCCTTAGGTTTAGCACAACAGATGAAGATGATGGAAGAGGATATCCTGGCATCAGAAGAAATCATATTAAAACAAGAGTTTGAGATTATCCAGAACAAATCATCAGAGATTTTTCAATCGTCATTAATAACAACAGAAAAAGGTGAATTATTGCACGTTCAACCGAAGCTGAAAGTTCAACACAGCGAATCAAATGACTTCTTCCAAATCAATAAATACACTTCTAAAAACCTGGATCGACATTTCATCAATAAGATCAAGCAATTGATTCTACAAAACCTATCCGATCCTTCCTATGGAATTCCACAATTATGTGACGATATGGCAATGAGCCGGGCTCAATTATATCGTAAATTTTCATCCATCCATGAGGTCCCCATCGGTGAGTATATTAAAAAATTGCGATTGCAAAAGGCTTATGAAATGTTGAAACAGTCCTCATTAAATATTACACAGATTTCCATGGAATGTGGGTATAGCAATCTTTCATCCTTCAGCAGGAGTTTTACTGACATCTATGGAAAAGCCCCAAGTAAAATCAGAAAATCTATGATGTAGACAATATGTAAAACATTTGAGACAAAATGTGGAGCACTTATTCCTTCCAAGTATGAATATTGAAAGTGAAATATTTCATTAAATCAAAATCTACTTACGATGAAAGCTTTTAAATATTTATTCTTCGTTGCACTTATGGGTGTACTATTCTATGCCTGTACTGAGGCTGATCTATTCCAGTCAACCATGGAAGAAAATTCAAAACCAGGAGTTGAGTTGGTTCCATTCAAAGGTAAATTTCAATCTGTTCCTGCAGGTTACGACATGGTGACGTGTCTGGACCCAGTCTATGGTGTTGAGGTACAAGCAGTATATGAAAATATAGTCAGTGGTAATGCCACCCATCTTGGAGTATTGGATGAAGTAGAGAGTAAATTATACGTCCTTAATTGTGAACTAAATCTTACTGAAGAATTATTGATTGGAACTCTAGAGATGACTTTTAAGAATAAAAAAGGTGATGGCATCAAAGTGCTTGGCGTGTCTAGAATGGGATTGTATGGTAAGCCTTCTTCTGGAGAATACAGTGTTTCTGAAGGATATGGAAAGTTTGAAGGAGCAACCGGTCAGCTGTCGTCATCCGGGCTGGTCAACTTTGAAACCGGTGTAGCTGATTTCAAAATGGATGGGTTAATTACCAAGCCACACACACATAAAAAGTAAGGACTTGACTAGAGCTTCCAGGGATTGCTAAGCTTGGAACAAAGTGGAATGATTTGTAAGCCCGGTTATATAAACCTAAGAGCATATCAACCTCCCAACCAAATGCCCGAAGACATGTATCTTCGGGCTTCTATCAGAATCAGACAGATAGTAACCTAAATTGTCCTTAATTAATGTCGGTCAAATTATAATTAGACAGGAACTTACACTAATACGAAATGAGCTTACCAATCCCTTCAGGCTTAGTAATCTCACTTTTAATTACCAGCCCTGTCCAGGTCAGTCCAGATAAAATCTACAAATGTCGCTACATTGATAAATCCAGTCCCCCACTCTTCATAACCTTCATCCAGGCCTGCTGTCTTGATCTCATCGATGGTTTTTCCTTCTGCCACAGCCTTCTTAACCCGGTCTCGCATGGTATGTAACATCTGGGAGTATTTCAACAAGTCCTGCTTTGAAGCCAGCGTCCCATGACCAGGTATGATCACTGTCTCTTCGTCAACGATCATCAGTGCTACTGCAACTGCCCTTATAGCACCATCTATTGAACCACCTGAACCTAAGTCAATAAATGGAAATCTTCCCTTGAAAAAACAATCACCCATATGAAGCACATTGCTATTCTTGAAATATACAAATGCATCTCCATCGGTGTGAGCATTGTGAACATGGAATATCATCAGGTCATCGCCATTCACATGCAATGAAATATCTTCCTCAAAAGTAATGACTGGCCAAGCCGCTTCAGGACTTGGTGGAACGGTGCGATTGAATGCTTTCATCACCTGTTCCGTACTCAAGCGCTTCCTTACATTGGAATGAGCTATAATGGTTGCTCCATCATTTCCAAATGCTTCATTCCCTCCAGTATGATCTCCATGCCAGTGGGTGTTGACCACATATTTTACCGGATCATCGGTTAAGCCATTGATAGCTGCTTTTATTTTTTCCGAAAGGGGAGCATATTGATCATCAATGATCAATGTTCCATCCTCGCCCATAAATAATCCGATGTTACCTCCAGCGCCGAAAAGTACATAGAGATTTTCATTGATCTTCTCAGGAATAATCTCGACGGCATCCCAGTCTTGTTGAGCTTGTATCTGCAATCCTAGGAGAAGCAATGTAAATATGATGGCTTGTTTCATTTTGTTTGCATTTAGTAAATAAAGTTTCGAGAACTAAATGAACCCTTCTTAATAAAGTTAATCCGATATTATTCAATCCTGGCTATCTCACATTAAATTGTTTTTTGATAGAGATGTGATTAGATGAATTACCAATGTATAAGGTATATGCACCTTTCTCCAGATTCCAGTCATCAATATTTTCATCATAGTAGGATAAATCTTTAATATTGATCTCTATTGATCCAATGGTTGATTTACCTGCTTTCACGACAACTTTCTGATAACCCTTCAATTCTTTCTGAGCACGAGGAACTGAAGAATTCTCTTTCCCAATGTAAAGCTGTACAACCTCTGCACCGTCCGTATCGCCTTCATTGTTCACCCTAAAGCTCACTTGTAATTTGTCTTCCTTCTCAAATGAATCACCATTTGTTGTAATGTGTGAGATAATGAAATTTGTATAAGACAACCCGTATCCAAAAGCAAATTGTGGAGCAATGTCCCTGGTATCGTGCCACCGATAGCCGACAAGGATATCTTCAAGATATTCCTGATTGATGCTGTCTCCAGGATAAGATATTTCTCCATAGTAATGCGCACCATTGTCTTCCAGTTTTACTGGAAATGTGAACGGTAATTTTCCGGAAGGATTTACATCTCCGGAAATGATATCTGCCATCGCATGACCGGCCATACTCCCCAGGTACCACCCTTGAATTAATGCTTTGGTATTATCAAGCCAAGGTGTGGCAACAGCATTTCCACTTACTAGAACAACACCCAGGTTGTTATTCACTCGAGCTATTTCTTGAATCAGTTCTTCCTGTCCAAAGTCCAATCCATATTGTAATCTGTCTCCTCCTTCACAATCCTGGTGGTGGTTCTTATTTAAACCCCCAAAGAATAAAACGATGTCAGCTTTAGCAGCTACTTTAAGTGCTGCTTGTTTTAAAGAGTCAAGATCATAGGGAGGCGGAAGCACCCTACCATAAGCAGGATCTCCGGAAGCATAGCCCATAGAATGAATGATGGTTGCGTTCTTGAATCTTTCCTTAATTCCTTCCAATGGTGAGATCTCAAATTGAGGTTTCAATTCGGAAGAACCTCCTCCTTTGGTCATCTGTCGGGTTGCATTTTCCCCGATAACAGCAATGGTTATTTTTTTCTCGGGATCAATTGGAAAAAATCCTCCTTCATTTTTTAACAGGACAATACCTTCCTGTGCCACTCTTCTTGCAACACCCTGGTGTGCCTTAGTATTTATACTACCAAGCGGTCTGGTTTTGGCCATATTGGTTCTGAACATCAATCTCAGTATCCTCCGTGCCTTGTCATCTACTACAGATTCCGGTATATCACCATTCTTCAACATCTCATAAAATGGTGCAGCCAGGAAGTAATTCTGATAGGCATTGCTCTCTGAAAATGTCAATCCATTGGTTCCGGTTCCCATTTCAATATCTAAACCATACAACGCAGACTCCTTTGTATCATGTGCACCACCCCAGTCTGTAATTACAGCCCCATCGAAGCCCCAGTCATCCTTGAGAATATCGTTTAATAGGATTTCATTGTGGCAGCAGTATTGACCTCTGAATTGATTATATGCACCCATTAATGACCACGCACCTCCTTCCTGGACAGCAGCCTTAAAAGCTGGCAGGTAAATTTCATATAGTGCCCGATCACTTACTTCCACATTGATATGATCACGCCATAATTCCTGATTGTTAAGTACATAATGCTTGATACAAGCAGCTACACCATTTTCCTGAACTCCATGTATGTATGGGACACAAAGCTTAGAAGCTAAGTGTGGGTCTTCACCCATGTATTCAAAGTTGCGGCCGTTGAGTGGTGTCCTGTAAATATTTACACCCGGTCCCAGTATAACATCTTTCTTTCGGTATCTGGCTTCTTCACCCAATGCCTTCCCAAATTGGTACGCTAGTTTTTCATTAAAGGTTGCTGCCAGACATGTCAATGCTGGAAAGGCCGTTATCGAATCATTGGTCCATCCGGCATAATTCCATGAATCCCAACTGATCTCCGCCCTCACTCCATGAGGACCATCTGCCATCCATAATTCAGGGATCCCTAATCTTTCAACTCCAGCTGTACTAAACTTGGATTGAGCATGACACAGATCTACTTTTTCTCTTAAGGTAAGCTTTGGAATAATTTCATCGATTTTAGCTTCTATTTCCTGGTCTGACCAATTTTGTGCTTTTACATTGAAAACCACAATCATTAAACCCAATAAAATTAACAGTAAATCTCTTTTCATTTTTATATATTATTACTAATGGACTAAGATATGGGTTGCTAAGCACTTACTGTTAATACCTTTAGATCTTAGTAATGAAATAATGAATGTTATTTCAATAACCCAGAATTATAGCTCCTGTCTATTTCATTTTAAGAAACGATTCTTTCTTCCTCCTTGATAGTGGAACTCTAGAGCCATCATTAAGCTCTAATATCATTCCATCTGTTTTATGAAGTCTTACTACCTTGTGTAAGTTTACCAAATGGGAATTATGGGATCTAAAAAATTGATATTCTGCCAATATATCTTCAAAGACTTTCAGGTGTTTACTAGCCAATATAGCTTCGCCGTTGTTCATATATATCCGCGTATAACTTCCCTCGGATTCCAACCGCATAATATCAAATACTCTTAGAAATTCAATTGATTGTTCTGTAGTAACTGTAATGGTCGGGTCATTAATATTAAAGGAAAGTAAATGGTTTACCTTAAATTTTTCTTCACTACGATGTGATTGAATATGATGCTTGACCTTATTAACCGCTGTTTTTAATTCTTCAAGGTCAATGGGTTTTAACAGGTAGTCCATGGCATTAAATTTAAAGGCTTTGATTGCATATTCATCATAAGCTGTAGTGAAGATGATTGAATAATTATTGGGTGTTAATCTTCTAAGGATATCAAAGCTTGTTCCTTCTCGAAGGCGTATATCCAAAAATAGCAATTGCGGTTTTTTCGCCTGAATAGCTGAAATTGCACCTTCTATATCTTCAGCTTCACCAATAATATCTATGCCTTCACAATACTTATTGATCAGGTTGGCAAGGGTGTGCCGGCTTCGTAATTCATCGTCAACAATTATTGTTCTAATCATATTCAATTGCTACTAATTGGAATCTTGATTTCAACACGGGTTCCCTTGGGGTTTTGGTCCTCATCGTATAAATCAATAATATTAATTAATTCATCAGGAGATAATCCAGATATTAAAGATAATCTCGATGCTACAGTCTTGATTCCCGTTGATTCATGTCCATTAAAATAATTGATATTGCCTGATCTTTCCCTTCCGATACCATTATCTTCAACTACACAGAAGAGGTGATCATGACGATCTTCTATATCCACTCTTAGATGTCCACCATCTTTCTTGTGTGCAAGGCCGTGATGAATGGCGTTTTCAATAATGGGTTGAAAAAGTAATCCTTGTAGTTCTACATCGTCGTTCATCAATTCCTTCGATATATTGATTTCGTATGAAAATTTTTCGCCAAGGCGTAATAATTCTAATTCTAAATAGTTTCTTATAACCTCTATTTCAGAACTTAGTTTGGTTTTATATTCCCGAGAATTACTTAACACCCCTCTCAATAGTTTACTGAATTTATTCAGATATTGTATGGATCGTTGTTCTTGCCCTTCGGTAATCAAATGTTGAATGGAATTTAAAGCATTAAATATGAAATGAGGGTTCATCTGTGCTCTTAATGCTTTTTTTTCTAGTGTAAGCATCTGGTTATTAATATGTGCAACTTTCTTGAGTCGTGAAATTCTGAGAAGATATAAAATTATCAGTCCTGTTAATGCCAAGATAATTATGGTGATTTGAAACCAAGTCTGCAAGTACAATGGGGTGTCAATAATTATATTTAAAGATTTTATTTCACTCCATATGTTGTTATCATTGGCAGCTTGTAATTGGAAAATATAGTTTCCGCCATTTAATTGAGAATAAGTAACTACTGACTGATTTACCCCGACTTGATTCCATTCTTTTTCAATGTTGAACAATCGATATCTAAATTTTACTGATGACGGTTTGGTAAACGCACGGGCTGAAAAGTCAATTTTAACGTTATTTTCATCTGAATTAAGATATATGACATCTTTCATCAATAATGAAATATCTGGCTCATACTGAACACCATTGATAGTTAATGAATGAATGTAAGGAAATGGTATTTCGGTATTCTTTTTAATGTTGGATGGATTAAATATAGAATACTTCCCTCTTGAGCCTACAATGATATTATTCCCTATGGTGTTGATTTGCTCAAATCCATATTTACCATGTGTATGAATTCCATCATTGATTCCGAATGGGAATGGATTCAGCTGAACTGCCATTGTTCTATATAGCTCATGATATATAGACCATATATTTCCATCCTTGTCTTGTTCTACATGATCAGAAACCTGGTTGCTTACTTTTTCAACAATAATCTCAGGCAATGCATCAATGCTAATTCTAAACACTCCCGATTCAAGAGCAACCAATATGTGTGAATTGCTCTCTGATAAATCTTTAATATTTAATATCTCCTCTTCCTGTAATATGGCCGGAGATAGATCGATCAACTGTCCTGTTGGCATTTTAACCAATAAGTAATTCTTCCACCCCATCCAGATGTTCCCCTTCGAGTCATATAAAATATCGTCTCCTCTAAATGCTAAGGCTTCTGGATACTTTTCTTCTATCCAATGATTTATCGATGTAACAGAAAGATCAGAAATATCCAACTGATAGATGCCATCAAATCGTGTAAGCAATAGAAAATCTCCATTTTCCAATCGACAAAAATTCCAAAAATCTAATTCAGCTTCATTATAATCGACAGGTACTTTTTTTAAATATGCTTCTCCAGGCCTGTAAAAGTATATCCCTGATTCTTCAAGCACCCATAATGTGTCGTTGGACATAAACATGTCATGTCCTTTAAAAATATTATTGCTCAAAGGGTTAAGTGGTCGAATAAGTTTCCATTCCTTATCTTTTGATGCGTATTTATATACACCCTTACTCATAAAATTGCAGAAGTAGAGGTCACCCGTTTTTTCATCCTGAATTACTTCTTGTGGGATTTCCCATAATTCCTGGGTAAAAAAAGGATTTTCAATTACATTAAATTGACTTCTTAAAGTATCTAAAAGCCTCAATCCATTATCATATCCGACCCACAACCTCCGCTTAGAATCTTGATACAATGGTGTATTTTGATAAAATTGATATCCTTGGTCTGATCGATCAAGGATTAACAACTCTACTTTTGTGGCATTAAATAATCCAACTCCTTTAGTGGAACTGATCCAGAACTCATCATCTTTATATTTAAAAATATTTAATATCCTGTCAAAAGAAATGTTCCCATCGTTTAACCGCTTATCCTGAATAAAATATTGCCGGTATTCTCCTGTTTCAATATTGTAATGTAAAAATCCTCCATGCCACGTTCCTATCAATAAATGCTGATTATAGGGAACAATTGATGTTATGGTATTAACCTCATTATATAAGCTTTCTTCTTCAATTTCAAACAACTTCTGAACAACTTGGTGAGTCTCGAGATTGTATCGCAATAAACCATTTCTTCGGGTTCCCAGCCATACAGTATTAGGCTGACGGATATCTTTTGCAATGGTAAGAATACCTATTACATTTTCAGAAGGAGGTAATGGATTGAAATTATTCAACCTATTTGACCTTAAGTGATGTATTGTGATCCCTTCATGGCGAGTATATATAACCGTACTATCATTGTACACAATTCCATCATATAGGTTATCCCCTGATTTAGATATTTCTTTTACTTCAATTCTATCGAAATGTCCTGTGTTGCAATCGTACCTGATTACCCCTTTGCGATGGATAAAAAATAATTCCATAGAATCAGGTCCATAAAATACATCCTCGAATAATCCCTGAAATATTGGCTCCAATTGGACACCATCAAATCTGAATACACTTGATTCTGTTGTAATCCAGATAAATCCATGAATATCTTCAATGAGACCAGTAATTTTTTCTTCTTCCAGAAGGCTCGCCGATTCAAATTTAGAATGGTTTTCGAGGTTTACCTGGCCAACCAGACAAGGCGATATGATCATTACCAATAATATAATTATCCATCGACTATCCATTTGATCATTTTAGTAGAACACCTTCAAGTTATAAAATCCATTACTTTTTCTCTGATTTCTTTACCGTAAAGACCATGTCCAAGACCAAATGTTGAATAATAATCTATATGTGGGATTTCATCGAGTATGGTAATTACTTCTTTAGAAGGGACTACTATATCCTGACGGTCATAAATAAGCAATATCTCGCTTTGCAACCATTTCAGGTGTTCTGATATCATAAAATATGAAATATCATTACCGGCGTATCTGGGGATCCAATCTTTAATTTCTGAAATGATGTCTTCTTTGATTCCAATACATCTTGAAAACTTTTCCATTAAAGCCTGACAGGAATTAAATGTACTCATCATGACCAACTTATATTCCTTATTCCTAAGACTTTGGTTGAGGGCTATGGTGCTACACAATGCTCCGATAGAATGACTGATGATACCATACAGATCTTTACTCCTGTTGATAACACATTGCAATGCAGCAATATAATCAGGTATTGATAAGAAGAGTCCTGGTGAAGTACCATGTGCCGGTGCATCCATTACCACGGCGCAAAATCCTTTTGCAACCAATTGATCCACATATGTCTTCCACCTCGCACCAGAAGAACACCATCCGTGGATCAATAAAACTTCAGGTCCGGTACCATACTTGTATAAATGAAATTTTTTCTTTTTACATATGACAGTTTCTTTAATCCCCTTCCGGTAAAAAGCAAGATCGGATTTACTTACCTTTTTTCTTATTGAAATGGAAAGCGTCTTCATAGTTAGATGATAACTAGTCCTTGGATGTATATGATGTACGGTGTTGACAAAACTTGAAAGCCATTTTATCGACCTGGGAAAAAATCTTTCCAGCATCATTTGATCCGGCTCCTTTATAGACCCAGTTTCAAGCTTATATGGGTTTGAAACATGTATTCGTTGTGCATCCATTATTTACCATACTTATTCATTAGTAATAGTGCCTTATGGCTACCCTCAACCTTGAGTTCTCATTATAAAATCCAAAAAAACCATCACTACTACCTCTCAATATTTCTAAGCCTGCTAAAAACTTAAATTGATTATTAAGTCTTCTTGAGACATTAGGGTACAGATACATACCAAATCGATCGAATTCCAAGGCAGCTCGAAGGTTAAAAGACCAATTGTAATTATGTCGATATCCTACATCGGCAAGAATGGCATTATTAAAAATATGATTTAAATCATCTGCATCATATGTGATGCCTGCAGTATTAAAACTATAAATGTATTGAAGTAGTAACTTAATCTGTTGCTCTGGATCTTCAAATTCAAACACCTTATCTGTTCCTGCTGAAAACGTATAAAATGGGTAACTTTCCAATAAGTCCCCTTCTCCCATTCTCTTACTCCTGGTATAAGCCATTTCCCCCCATACATTCCAATCTGAAATAAATGTTGCAAATTGAAATGATAAAGTAGTTATATCACTATAAATGAGATCAACCTGGTAGTCAATGGTATCCATAACATCGGTGGAATCTATTTTTAATATCAGGGATTTATTTGGGATATCATTGTATCCATGAAATAGATTAATCGCAGTAGACCATTGCCCTAAATCCTTTGAAATACTTATTCCAAGCTGTGGCCCTTTAAACTCTTTTATCTCATTTATACCTGAATATTTCAGCGGTATCGAAGGAAATGTAACATCCTGCGTGGGTAATTCAGTGGGTAATTCAATCCACCTACTAGTCTGAAGATATAAGTGCGAAGGACTGAAAAATGGAGATATTTTAAGGTTAACCTCAAAATCGTTATAGTAGAGTGATCCGGAGATGGCCCAAAGCCCTTGCTCTTCAAGATAAGTGTCTATAAAATCAAAATATTTAAAATTATTAGGAAGGTCCATTATACTCCAACCGGTAAGACTTCCCCAATCTATGATCTGCTTGCCGATCTTTATATTATAATCTCTTCCTCTATACTGATAATTCAGCTCTCTAAGAGAAAAAAATCTTCTCCCCTCAATGTTACTTATGTTCATAAGTGCATTGGAATGAAGAGTTGATTTAGGGGAGAAGATGGCTTTTAAGTCAAATGATGATTTCCATTCATTGATGTTGTATCCTATTGGTTTTTCACCTGAAAAATGAACCAGGGACTCCAATTCGTTGATTCCTGATCCCTTTAGCTTAAGAGAACTGGACTGCTGCCCTACAAGCAGTAATCCAATACTCCACAATAAGACGGTGTATGTGATTTTAGAAACCATATATTAAATAGTCTCTAAATATGACTTGGAAAAGACTGCCTGATCTATTTCTTCGTCAACCTTCATATTAGAATAGGTGACGATCGTTTTGTTCCCTGTTTTAAGATTGTTCATAACAATCCTTTGAGGACGTAAATGTCCTTTCTTACCAAGAGAAGTGATATCATAAGCTCGATATTCTTTGCATTCTTTTCCCTTCTTATCATAAAATATCGTTTTCACATTCATCCAATTGTCCTTGGCAATCCAAAGCTTCCTTTTAGAATATCCACTATTTTTAATTTCATCTTTATCTATGGGAAGGGATGTTATGAGGTAACAAAGTGTGCCATCCAGTATTTCTTCTCCTATCAATTGATATTCAAATTTTTCTAGTGGTTCTGAGAGATAATTACTAAGATCTTCATAGGTCATCTCTGTACCCATAAACCGTCCAGTCTTTTTATTAGGAGAAATCCTCTTAGTAGCCCTTAAAGCCGGTAAGTAAAGCCATTGATCATCTTGCTTGTCTTCATGCTGAATCGTAAGGGTGCCCGTACCTCTCACGTCACCGGGAGCAATGAATCTCAATAGAAAATGGTAAGTATTAGTTCCCTCTTCATTACGCATGATGAACTGCTCTAATTCTCGTTTTTGAATTCTTCCTTTTTTACTTTGATTTTCATAGGTAATTGTACTTGATAAATAATCGATCCTCGTAACTTCCTGATACTTTATCATTACATCTAATCCAGTCATTGTATTCTGATCCCACATAACCGGAAATGAAAAAATCAAACAGAAAAATAAATTGGCCACTGATTTCATGATTTAGATTTTATGTTGTCGCTAATGTTGAGATAACTTCTCTCCTCTGTCGGTATTTAAATGAAAACAATCCGGGATAGACTATGATGGTGTTAACAAATATGAGCATCATTGAGAATGCCAGCAGCCACCCGAAATGCTGAACCGGAAGAAATCCGGAAAGAGAGAGTACCGAAAACCCGGCAATATTGGACGCAGCATCAAAGAATATTGCTTTGCCAATATGGGTAGAGGTTACTGATAAAGCATTATCCACTTGATGATGCTTCCTGGCATTGTAGAATCCAACCAAATAATGAACAGCAAAGTCAATCCCTATTCCAACGATCATTGCAGTAAGCAAAGAAGTGCTAATACCCAATCTGATACCGAGCATACCCATACAACCAAATATCATGACCAGCGATAGTACAATAGGAATAATGGTAAACAATCCTTTCTTTAAAGACCTGAACAGCAAGGAACAGGTCATCAAGACAATCAACAATGCCAGTATGATATTTAAAACTTTGCCCTTGACAATATATTCACTAAGTGCAATCCTATTAACTACGTCTCCACCTAAAGCCATTGATATCTGATATCCAGAAAAGTGCTCATTGAATTTACGGTTGATCTCATCATAGACTATCCTGTGGTCCTGAGGATTGGAAGACTTGATAAATACTTGCAGCTTGGCTCTTTCATAGCTCTCATCCATGATGGTATAAAGGTCTCCAGGCTCAGATGACATCTCAAATAACATGAGATATTGTGAGATTTCCTCTGCAGTCATTGAAGGTTTTTCTGATTCTGAGTCAGCAGTAGGGTTGAAATTCTCTTTCATCTGTTTTACAACGTCGATATAAGAATAGGCACTTCCTACATATGGTATCCCAAGGATGTCATTTTGGAATGTAGATAATGTATTGAAAGTATTAGGGTCTTTAATATTCCCTTTTTTGGAAACATCTATCATAACATCCATTATACGCACACCATTTAGGTGATCATTGAATTCTTCTGCAGCTATCCGTCCTTGATGGCTACCTGGGAAGAATTTGGTATAATCATCTCCTATCTGAATCTTCAATGCCCAAAATGCAAATACAGGAATAATGAGTAAATAAATACTCAAAACCACATACCTGTTGCGAATCGCATTTAAGGTGATCTTATCCATAATGCTTTGGAGGTTTAATATTGAATTGAGTTTGCTCTTTTGAAGTGGAAGTATAAAGGAAACAGCCGGTAAAAGTGTCAGGCAAATAATCGTTGCAAATAAAAACCCTGCTGCACCAATGATTCCGAATTCTTTTAACGATGTAATCTTAAATATCAATAGACTCGCCGAACCCAAAGCCGAAGTGATGCCTGTTATTAATATCGGTGGACCGATATTTATTAATGTCTTCATTACAGCTTCCTGGTTGTCGTCAGCTGTTTCAGCGTACTTATAATAGCTATTCATAAAGTGTATCCCATAAGAACTTGCGACTGCTACCATGATGACCGGTAATGCGTTGGACACTACGGTAATGGGAAGTCCTGTATATCCCATAAAACCCATGGTCCAAACGATACTCATAACAACCATAATGGCAGGTAATATGGTACCTCTCAGCCTTCTGAAAGAGAAAAAGAAGCCTAGAAAAACCAACAATATCGCAGCTGGGATAAACCTCCTTGAGTCCCCACTTATACCACGCTGAACATCTTCAACAAGAATAGGAGCACCTGTAATGTGAAGGATTTCAGGAGATTCAAATTGTGATTTAACTTCTTCGACTGATGCAAGAACTTCTGCGCCCTCAAAACCATCCTCAAGATTGGCAGTAATTACTGTAAACTTCTTATCCTCAGAAACAAATTTTCCAAGAATGATTTTGTTTTTTAATACGTCAGACTGAAGTCTTTTTAAAGCTACATCCGTAGTAGGTATGGTGTCTAAAAAATTATTGATATCCAGACCCCAGGATCTTTCTTGTACATTCTTAAGTGTAGACAAGCTCTTGATCTCATCAGGCAACACAAATGGTATTTCTTCCATAGCCTGTGAGATATCCTTGATTTTTTGGAGAGTAGCAGGGTTAAATATATTTTCTGTTTCTATGCCTATCAGTATTTTGGCTCTTTCATCAAAATGGTCTTTGACCATTTCATATTTTTGATTAATGGGATCATCCTTGGGTAATTCGCCATCAAAGTTGTTTCTTACCTCCAGCTTAGATAGCCCCATGGCAAAAAATATGGTCACAGTAACCAGGACTGCAATGATCGTTTTAGGTCTGTAAAAGATGTTCATAATTAAATATTTTCGATTTCATCTTCTCGTATTTTGAACTTCAAATTTATACAGGAAGGAATATTTCTCTCCCACCTCTTTGGGTAATAATTTACTCTTCCATCATCCTATTGAAAAAATCCATTTCTCAATATCTTTATCGGTGCCTAACCTCTAAGAGTATATTTCCTATACTTATATACCCTATTGATTTTTCTCACCATTCAATTTTTCATCAAGATAGTTTCCTTTCTTATTTTGATGTTGAGGAATTGATTGAATGGGAATTGATCTTTATAACTGGTTGATTATACTTGATTGTCGGTTTTTCTTATTTGTAAAAAACCTGGCTGATTTCTTGCTTTTGTATATATGGACGACGATATTTGCCTGATTAATCGTCTATTTTTTGTCGGATTAATCGTCTTTTTCTTAAAATCCGATATATGTACCTCAATTGTCATACCTATTATAGTCTCCGATACGGAACCTTATCACCTAAGCAATTGGTGGAATATGCTTTAGAAATGGGTGTTACCCATTTGGCATTGACCGATATCAATAATACTTCTGTTAGCTATGAATACATCGTACAATGTAAGAGGCACAACCTTAAACCCGTGCTTGGGGTAGAGTTCCGAGATGAAGAAAATGAATTGCTATTTATCGGTATCGCCAGAAACCGGGAAGGGTGGCGCGAATTGAATGCATGGCAGACTCAACACTCTCTGGATAAAATACCATTGCCACCTGAAGCTCCTGAGTTAAAAAATGCATATGTCATCTACAAGAAGCTACCCAAGGGCATCCACCACCTGCGTCCTTATGAATATGTGGGTGTGAGGCCTGAAGAAGTCAACCATCTTTTCTCATCTTACCTTAAAGATCATCAAGATAGACTGGTGGTACTCAGCCCAGTTACTTTCATAGATAAGGATGGTTACCGCACGCATAAGTTATTGCGTTGCATTGATCAGAATATTGTCCTCTCCCGACTTGACCTGAAGACCTGTGCCAAGGCTTCAGAACACTTCCATCAAGATGGCTTTCTGGAAGAAAAATTCCGGCAGTATCCGCGCATCCTTGAAAACACCCATTCCATCCTGGAAGATTGCGAGATGGAGATGGAAAGCACCTATCTCAATAATCGACGCACCTTCACTGGTAGTAATAAAGATGATTACAAGTTGCTCTACAAGTTGGCAACCAATGGTTGTATCCGGCGGTATGGAGAGTTTCATAAGCAAGCCATGAATCGCACACTTAAGGAATTGAAGGTCATCGACCGGCTTGGGTTCTCTTCCTACTTCCTGATCACCTGGGACATCATCAGGTATGCTCACACTGCCGGTTATCATCATGTAGGCCGCGGTAGCGGTGCAAACTCCATTGTGGCCTACAACCTTTTCATTACTGATGTGGATCCCCTGGAATTGGATCTATACTTCGAGCGATTCATCAACCCGCACCGGACTTCACCTCCGGATTTTGATATTGACTTTTCATGGGATGAGCGGGATGATGTGACAGATTATATTTTCAAGCGATACGGAAAGGAACACACTGCCCTGCTTGCAACTTACAATACCTTCAAAGGCAAATCCATCATCAGGGAACTGGGTAAAGTACTCGGATTGCCTAAGGCCGATATTGACACCATAGTCAATGAACCTACCCGATCCGATAAGCATCATGCTTTTGCCAGGCACATCTTTAAGTATGGTAAGTATATTGAAGGTTTTCCCAATTACCTGTCCATCCACGCCGGCGGTATTGTCATCAGTGAAGAGCCCCTCCATTATTATACTTCTCTCCAGATGATGCCCAAGGGTTTTCCGATCACCCACTTCGATATGTATGGAGCAGAAGACCTGGGCTTTCATAAATATGATGTGCTTAGCCAGCGAGGCCTGGGTCATATCAAGGATGCCGTTGAACTCGTAAAGCGCAACAAAGGTAAAGCCGTAGACATCCATGATGTGGCTTCCATCAAGGAAGACCCTGAGGTCAAAGCACAACTCAAGTCAGGAATGTGTATTGGGTGCTTCTACATTGAATCTCCGGCCATGAGGGGGTTGTTGTCCAAGCTGAAATGTGATAATTACGTCCACCTGGTAGCTGCCAGTTCTATCATACGGCCGGGTGTGGCCAAGTCTGGGATGATGCGAGAATATATCACCCGGTTTCATCACCCAGACTCCTTCACTTATATACACCCTGTATTCGAACAGAACCTGGGTGAAACCTTCGGGGTGATGGTCTACCAGGAAGATGTGATGAAGATTGTCCACCACTTTGCAGGGTTGGATCTGGATGAGTCCGACGTACTGAGGCGAATCATGACCGGTAAGAAAAAGAACTCAGATACCTTCGAGCAGCTCAAGGCCAAATATTTCCGTAATTGTAAAGCAAGAGGTTATCCCGACGACCTGACGATGGAAGTGTGGCGTCAGATTGCCAGTTTCAGTGGTTATTCCTTCTGTAAAGCACACTCGGCTAGTTTTGCGGTGGAGTCATTTCAGAGTTTATATCTGAAGACGTATCATCCCCTGGAATTTATGACTGCAGTGATTAACAACTTTGGCGGGTTTTACAGCACAGAACTCTATGTTCACGAAGCCAGGATGTGTGGGGCTACGATCGAGGCTCCTTGTGTCAATAATAGTACTTACCTCACAAATATCTATGGCGAGACCATATATATCGGCCTCATTCATATTGCTGAACTTGAAAGGAAGATTGCCCATCGCATTGTGAGGGAACGCATCGAGCATGGGGACTACCGCAGCCTAAAGGACTTCGTCAATCGGGTGGAGATCGGCAAGGAACAATTGGAGATCCTCATCAGGATGGGGTCTTTTCGTTTTACGGGAATGAATAAATATGCTCTGATGTGGGAGAAGAATGCAGTATATCAACCACACACCCATGAGGTGGCCAGTGGTCCGGCGTTTTTTGACATTGATCAGGAGGATTATGAATTACCCATTCTGGAAGAGACTAAATACGAGCAGGCATTCGATGAAATTGAATTATTGGGTTTCCCTTTGTGCTCACCCTTTGATTTACTGACAACGGGATTCCGGGGAGATATTCTCACCCGACACTTGAAAGACTATATCGGTAGGACGGTACGGATGGTTGGGTACTATGTTACAAGGAAAAATGTAACAACCGTCAATAGGCGATTGATGAACTTCGGTACCTGGATCGATTGTGAGGGGCACTTCTTTGATACGACCCATTTCCCTCCATCGTTGGCCAGGTATCCATTTAAAGGCAGAGGTTGTTACATTATGCAGGGTAAGATCGTGGAGGACTTTGGCTTCCCCAGCCTGGAAGTGGATAAGATGGAAAAGTTGCCTTATGTGAAGGATGAGCGGTATTGATCCACCTTCGCCATTAACTACGCATAAAGCTTCGTTAATCAAAGAAGGCTTCGGCGGACAATGGACTTTGAGAGCAAAACTAGCATGGCTCGGGCCGTTCTTCTTGAAAACAATGGTAACTAAAGGGGGAGGCGGTCCTCCATTTAGGGAGTCAGAGGGCAGAAGAGTATTGAATTAAGACTTCGGGACTTCGAGAGTAAAGACTTCGAGAGCAAAATAGGCGTGGCTCGGGCGGTTCTTCTTGAAAATCATGGTATCTATAGTGGGAGGCGGTCCTCCATTTAGGGAGTAAGAGGGCAGAAGAGTATTGAAATAAGACTTCGGGACTTCGAGAGTAAAGACTTCGAGAGCAAAATAGGTGTGGCTCGGGCGGTTCTTCTTGCAAACCATGGCAACTAAAGGGGGAGGCGGTCCTCCATTTAGGGAGTAAGAGGGCAGCAGAGCAATGAATGGATAACTATAATCCACCTTTCATCTTTTTTCACCACTAAGTCCACTCAGATGACACTAAGAAATGCACAAAGCAATCCGAGAAAATCCGTTGTATCCGCACAATCAGCGTTCTATCAGGAATAATATGCAGGGTCACAGTGAGACAATTCACCCTAAGAAACAGTCAGTATATGTTTGTATTTTTCATTGAATTCTCTCTTCAACATACCCGGGATTTTAAATGTGACCAGATAAATGAGGATACATGCCAATGGGGTGATGAAGGAAGCCAAAACAATCTGAAGGTTAGGGTGCCAGGCCGTCATCCAGAAAAACAAATCATCCATAAAATAGGAAGAATAAAAGGCAAAAGCCAACATTGAATAAGAGACAGAATAAAACGCCTTCATATACAGATATTCGTTCATCGCTTCTTCCCGGATGTATTGATGGCTAATAGTAAGTATTGCAGATACAATGAAGGCGGCGGTAGCAATGAAAAAAAGATATTTCAAAGGAAGGATACCGGAATGTAGCAATTGAAAAAGCAGGATCATGCATCCGACCGTACCAAAAACAAGAGGTGGTTTAAAGTAACCCAACACCATTTTAAATACCTTTCTAAGCCAATATTTAACCAGGGCCTTTTCTTTTGCTTCAATAATTTTGGCAAATCCAAATATTCCAAATCCTTCATAAACCTGGTAGAGGGCTTTAGTGAAACCTATATCTGGATTTTTTTCTCTCAATTCTTCAATGGCTGATGCCAAATGATCCACCAATTCTACCTGAACATCCTTATACCTAACATATTTCTTAAGTGTAAACTCAAACAATCCGTGAATCTCACTTTCTGTTAATCTCGACATATCTATGATAATTTCGGTTTTAGAATGTGTTGCATCATGGAAAGGTATCTGGACATTTCATCAATCATGGTTGAAGTTTCTCTGGTACCTTTCTCAGTCAATCTATAATATTTTCTCATCCTTTTGCCGAAAGGCTTCAACTCAGCAACAATTAATCCATCTGCTTCCATGCGATGTAGCAAAGGATACAATGATCCCTCCTTGATATGTATCTCATCACTAGAAGCTTTCTTGACCTCTTGAGTGATCTGATATCCATACATCTCTTGTTGCTCTGACAACAATTTGAGAATGATGGTCTCGAGACTACCCTTGTACAACTTTGAATTCATGATTCAAAAGTACAAAACAAATTAATACATAGTAATCCTATGCATAGATAAACTATAGTAAAAGGAAAAATTTATTCTTCTTCCGTTTTGAAGGCCTCTCTGGATATATTCATACCAATAATGCCTCCCACTATATCAACTCCTGCATGAAGCAGAATCACAATTAATAGGGATTGAGAGAATATAAAGATGGTGCTAAATAAAAGCGACATAATGGCGATCTTCAATACAGAATTGATCCCCTGGTACATATGAACGATACCAAAGATTACTGCAGGAAAGATAACGGCAACATTAAATGCCAGGATCTGGTCATCTATAACAGCCATTAAATAATTGACCAGGAATCCACGGTAAACAATCTCTTCACAGATGCCGGCACTGATCGCCAGTATCATAAAATATCCTAATTCCTGCTTGTTCTGAGGTAAAAATGCAGCTGATTTCAGGATCTCATCTTCATTACCTTCCCGATTTAATTCTGTGTATGTTTCTATGACATAAGCAACAATAAATAACCCCGTCAGAACTATAACCAAAAGATCCATGATCGGGGATCTAAAACCCATTTCTTCCAATGGTCTAAGTGCCAGCAACCACAATACAAAAACCATAATCGCTCCGATCCACAGTACCCCGGCATTGGCCAGATAGAATTTTTTCTTATCTGATACAGTCATTCTAACCTCCTCCATGTTTACTTGCCCTCGCAGCACAGAAAGCACTGGAATAACGATGGCTATCAGAATAAAAAATAAATGGTCCCAAAGGGTGATATTGCTCATCGAGTAAAGATAATTGAATAAAGAAAATATCTGACTTTGACTCGCCTGGACTAAGAATTATTGGATAATACAAGTAAGCTTCTTATCTTTCACTCATAATACCAATTGAAAACCTGAAGCTGTAAGCAGAATCTGCTTACAGCTTTACCTTTTTATGGGCAAGATGACCTGTCTTAAAGTATCAGTATGATAAGCTACCCATAATTTATTATCAATCTGTTCAATGTCCCTAATTTGACCTGGATATAAAGAAAGAATTTCCGGCGATTTCCAATTATTTTCAAATTCTATTGAATAGAGATATCCAGCATCCTGCTTGCCCAGGTTGGGGTCAACCTCATGATAATTTCCACCCACAGCTATTCGCCCATCTTCTAAAGGCTCAATCGCTGTTATGGGGAATGACTGAAGGCTTGAAGGAAAAGGGTGTGATTTCCACTCTCTTATATCTTCTTGGAAGTATACCGCACTTTTCAAAGTATGGACAAGCTTAACAACAGACCCTTCAAGGGCGTCTTTGTCAAAAATATCTTTGACGGTCTTTCCAGCAAAGTCCTTATTCAGCACAAACTCTTTTTTAAGGCCTGGAAGTTGTTTCAATAATAATTCCAGATTGGGGTATATATACTCATTTCCGGATTCCATATAAGTAAGTATCGGATCTTCCTTTCCGTTATTATCAAAGTCATTTATATAAAGCCTCAGTGGTTGATCTTCTTCAGCTCTAAACCGATGATTAATTCCAAAATTGCCTGCAAGTATATCCAGGATGGCATCTCCATTCACGTCCGTAACTTCTACGTCAAACCACCATCCTTCTGAATTAGGTATGCTGTATTTTCCCAGCTTTCCATCCTGATTGATAAAAATGGTAACTGGCATCCACATTCCTACTACAACCAGATCATCATCACCATCTCCATCCAGATCAACCCATTCTGCATCTTGCACCATTTCATTTAAATCTATGGGTGCGGGTGAAAATTCACCTCCCTGATTTACCAGGATATAAGATGAAGATGAGTTTCCATAAGAACCGGTAATTCCATTCACCCCAATAAAAAGATCCGTATCGCCATCTTGATCCCAATCCGATGCTTTTACTACAGCACTATTGCGATATATGGGTGAAAGCTGATCAGAAGCCATGAATTCCCCACCCTCATTTATAAATATCAAATCAGCGAGAAGCGGATTGTTTTCTTTGAGTTCATTTCCCCCTGTCGCTATGTATAAATCCAGGTCTCCATCACCTTCCAGATCCAGCCACTCTGCATCATTCTCATCGATGTAATCACGTGATATACCTTTATTTATTTTAGCAATGACTTCTCCACTTATATTTAAGATCACACCATCCTGCCCTTTACCTCCTGAAACATAAATCCTATCTCTTGTTCGATCCATCTTGGGCCCCAGAGTTGAACAAAAGATCGGTTGGAGGAACTCTCTTGTCTGATCATTATATGAAACATCCTTATGAATAAAACCCAGACCCAGAGATGATACATTGGTTTGGACAACAGACTTATAGCTCATTCTATCTGAAGTGTATGAAATTGTATTATCTCCATTTTTAAGATTTGATATATGCTGTATGTTTCCGTCAGACCACAGTATAACAATAGAGTCTATGTTCTCAGATGGTGATGGAATTAATACCCGATGATCAGAAGTTGATTGGAATCCAGCTACTGGTTTTACTGTTCGATAATATCTTTCCTTTCCTTTATAAATTTTAATCTGAGATCCCAGGGCAAGGTGAGAAGGGACAAGGTTAATGGTGGTATATTCCTCTGGATTGGATTGGTTAACGAGGATTGATGCTAGTTCATTTATATTATTAACGACCAGGTCGAGATCTCCATCATTGTCCAGATCACCGTAAGCTGCTCCTGTAGATGCACCCGGCGATCCAATTTTTTGGGATGTGAAACCTTCATTCTTATTATTTATACCAAGGATATTGGGAACAAATCCCTGAGGCATTTTTTGAATAAATTGAAGCGTATCCAGACCTTCGTTATTTATTTCATTGGCATAGAAATTTACAAAGTCCATGTCATTTGGGCGCCGGACTATACCATTGGAAATGAATATATCCATGTCCCCATCCCCATCATAATCTTCTATAAGTGGACTCCAACTCCAATCTGTGGCCATAAGGTTAATGAATCCCGCTATTTCTGAAAATCTGGGAACTCCATCAACTACACCCTTATTGATCTGGACGGCATTTTTCGGACTCTGGTGGTGATAATCAAATCTTCTCTTGAACCTATAGATCTCATAATTTTCCCAACCTCCAGAATTTTTATAGGTGGTCTCATCACCAGGTTGCATATCGAGACTCATAATATCAAGTAATCCGTCTTGATTAATATCTCCAGCATCTACACCCATAGTAAAATTAGAAGTGTGACCTGTACTCAACTCAATAACTTCCCTGAATGTTCCATCATGGTTATTGATGTATAAATAATCATTTTCATGAAAATCATTTCCTACATAAATATCCAACCAATGATCATTGTTAAAATCTCCAATACTCAACCCCAACCCAAAACCCACCTCAGAGGAGAAGATACCTGCTGAGTCAGTTACATCATTATACTGTCCACTGTCATTTCTCAACAATAGATCTCCTGCGAGGCTGTCTTTGCGATATCGAGTGATTGATGCATCTGAAAACTGCTCCGGCCGCTTTACTGAATGGTTCAATAAGTAACAATCCAAATCTCCGTCCCGATCATAGTCAAAAAAAGCTGCGTGAGTAGAAAAGCCTGAAAAATCCAAGCCATACCGTTCTGCTTCCTCTTTAAATACATTATCTCCCTGGTTGATGTATAGCCGATTTCTGTCTTTGTATTGCAAGTAGTTTCCCAATCTGCACACATAAATGTCCAGTAAACCATCCTCGTTTACATCAACCATAGTTACTCCACTCGACCAGCCGGCATCCTGACTTATTCCTGCTGAAACGGAAATATCCTCAAATTTTAAATTGCCTTTATTAAGAAATAACTTATCAGGACCTTGATTGGCTGTGAAGAAAATATCAATCCATCCATCTTTATTGATGTCACCTAATGCAACACCTCCACCATTGTAGAAATACAAGTATGACAATATATTGAATGATGAAGATTCAATTAAGTCATTGCTAAAATCCACATCCGACTGATCTTGTGGAATATTTATAAATATCGAATCCTCAGCCGGATTACAAGAGCCTAATAGTAATAGGACAAAAGATAGTATGACGATGTGTTGTTTATGACTCAATTTGGCCTGTTTCAAAGATTTTGACCGTATCGTTGTTACGCGTTACAATGATATATTCCTTATTTCTGATCGTAATGGTGTCAATATCTCTTATTTCTCCTTCAACAGTGAAACCACTCTGAGCATTAGGCAAGTATTCAAAATTACCATCGCCTTTACCGAGAAGTGTTATACCTCTGCTGGAATCGTATCTTCCTATTTCAGGTTTTACTCTAAATAAATTTCCTCCAGCTAGTATATCAAGGTTTCCATCCCCATTAATATCTTGTATGTGGAGAGCATAAACCGGAGCGTACTGAATTTCTACTGGTAATTCTTTTCTGATGTATGTCCCGCCATCATTAAGATAAAGGCTGGTCCTCAGTTCCCTGGCAAAGAGGGTAATCATATTCTTTCTTTCTTCAGGAGTAAAAATGTCTTCAATGGTCTGATTGGCGTACTCTTTATAACTTAAGTATCTCTTTTTTATATGTGGTAGTTGTCGTATCAGATCGTGCCTGAGGGCTAAGGGGTAAGATCGATCACCTTCATACACACATAAAATCTGCTCAATGCTTCCATTAAGGTCAAAATCATTAACGTGCATACATACTGGACGATCTATCGTCGATTTAAACCTGGAGTTGGTACCATGGTTACCGGCAATAATATCTAGATCTCCATCTTTATCAATATCTACCACTTCCACAGTATTCCACCATCCTTCTGAATTTTCAAAACCCATATCTTCAGTAATGTCAACCAAAGAATCTCTGATATTCTTGAATATTTTAATGGGCATATACTCGCCGACAACAACCAGATCATTGACTCCGTCGCTATCAATATCCGCCCATGTTGCATCTCTAATCATTCCAATTGCCTTAAGGCCAGATGCTTTCTGAGAAGTGACATCAGTGAAATTACCATTTCCTGAATTCTCAAGTAAATAACCATCAGCAGGAACACCATATGATTGTGATTTCATCCGCTCCCCCACAAATAAGTCCAGGTCTCCATCTCCATCAAAGTCATCAACAGCAACTGCTGAAGTATTGATATAGGTGCCGGGTAGAACTGAATTGGTCTTCCTTGCAAACTGACCTTTACCTTCATTGATGTACATCTTATCTCTTAATCCTGATGACTGTCCTGAAAATTCCATACTGCCCGCCGTGGCATAAATATCAAAATCACCATCCCCATCAAAATCACCAGAAGAAAGATGAAGGTTTTCATTTTCTGCGTCATCCTCGAAAAATGATGTCTGACTAAGATTGAATTGTCCTTGTCTGTCCTGTAACAAAAGGGCAGGGCTCTGGCCGCTGGCACCACCCACAAAAATGTCCTCTCTTCCATCACTATTAAAATCTTCAGTAAGCAGAAGTGGTCCTTCTGTTGATCTCATCAGATACAACAGTCTGTCTCTGTCAAAGTCAACATAAGGCTTTTCTTCATGCTTAAATGGAATGCTAAAGTTTGATGATACATCGCTGAGTATTCCTTGAAGATCTATTTCAGAAACCGTAAACTTTAAACCATTTCCGGGTTGAGATAGATAATGTCTTTTATTCACCTCAGGATTAAGAATGGTCTGTAATTGATCATCAGGCCAGGATATAATAACGGAGTCTACCTGAACACCTATTCCTACACCAAAATGTATGAGATAATCCATAGATGATTGAAAGCCTTTCATCGGCATATAATCCTGGTATTGTAATCCAGCTGTTGTATACAGGTAAACCTTAGAACCAATTGCTCTTGTATTGCCCCCTTTTCCTTCCAGCGAAAATTGAATAAAATTATTTTCAGTGCCATTATTGCGATAGAAGAATAGTGGCATATTGACATTATTCACTATTAAATCAAGATCACCATCATTGTCGAGGTCTCCATAGGCTGCACCATTAGAATGGCTGGGTGTATTCAAGCCCCATTCCTCAGCTGTATTTCTAAACCCAGAAGCACCCTGGTTATGAAATGCATAATTGCTTATGCGTTCTGATGGTATGACTTCAATTAACTTTTCATAGTCAACCTTATTCCCCTCAACCATTGACTTCATCACTTCTTCATTGGAAATATAGTTGAGAAAGTCCTGGTCTGTAAGGTCTTGATAAATCCCATTGGTAACATACAAGTCTTTCAAGCCATCGTTGTCATAATCTGAAATGAGTGCTCCCCAACTCCAATCTGTTGCATGCACATCTGCATACCTGCCTAATTCCGTAAAGGAACCATCACCATTATTGACGTGCAACATATTCCTTGTAAACTGATGATAGTAATCATTCTTAAGGCTATACTGATACTTGTCCCAATCTTCAAAAGTCGTCTTGGTTTTCAATCGTCGATCTTCTCCGGGCAACATCTCAGTTACGAAAATATCAGGCTTTGCATCATTATTGATATCAGCCATATCAGCACCCATTGAAGCCACCGAAATAGAACTTAAATACGATTCCATATCTTCACTGAAGGTGCCATCTCCATTGTTGATATAGATGTAGTCCTTCTCAAAGAAATCATTGCTTACATAAATATCCGGCCATGAATCCATATTGATATCTCCTACAGTTACCCCTAGTCCAAATCCTATTACCGATCCATAAATTCCTGCTTGTTCAGAAACATCGGTAAAATTACTTCCATCATTCCGGTAAAGTTTATCTCCTCCCTCCTTGTCTCTTACTCCTCTTTGATTTCTTCTGAGATTAAAAGACCCAATCGCTTGATACGAGTTATTTAAAAGATACAAATCCAGATCACCATCTTTATCATAATCGAAGAATACAGCATGTGTAGAATAACCCTGGTCATCAATACCATACTGAGCTGCAGCCTCTTTAAATGTGCCATCCCCGTTATTAATAAACAACTCATTTTGTTTTTCCTCACCACCGGGATCACCGGAATTACATACATATATATCCAGGTAATTATCCCCATTAATGTCAACAAAAGTAACTCCAGTAGACCAAGTCCTTGTTCCTGGCACTCCTGCCTCGTCAGTAATGTCTTCAAATCTTAAGTTCCCCTTATTGAGGTATAATTTATTGGGGCCCATATTGGCAGTAAGGTAAACATCAGGAAGTGAGTCATTATTGATATCTCCTATGGCTACTCCTCCCCCATTATAAAAATTACGATAGGTATAAATATTAAAATCCCTGTCGAAAGTGAGGTCATTACTGAATTTTATCCCTGTCTTTCCAGAGTCCATCAGAGTGAATAATTGTTCAGCATCGGAATTGTCACTGCTACATCCTACGATAATCAATAATATAGAAAGGTAAAGGATTTTTTTATACATCAGTTGCTGTACTTTTCATTTTTGATGTTGACTTTTACATACTGGTCATCCACCTTTTGAATGGCTATGGATCTCGGGCCGTCGATCTTTAAAAATCGTTGGTTACCTAATTTATCCTGGCTTTCTTTAAATCCAGGCCCAAACCATGTTTCCATCAATTCCTTTACATCGATGATAAGAGAATCTGCCCATAAATATTTATTCCATGGAGCCCATTGAGAATAATGAAACTTCATAGGAACTTCCGAAATCAAGCTGTCAGTAAACTTAGGGTAATAATACATGAATCCATCGTAATTCAATTCGTCTCCTCTCGTCTTATAGGCCACTGAGTATTCATTCCCTCCGTTAACAATGATTTTTCTGGCATTATATGCAAATGATGTATCAAAAAAAGCTTGCCTGGTCATTCCAAACTTTAGACCAAGAAACAGGTCGTCCATGCTTTCATCATATGAATTGTTCGTTCCGCTTGGATCACAAGCCACCAATCCTAAAAATAAAATCATTGAAGTAACCCAAATTTTAATTTTCATATCGATTGATTTTATAAATACTTGCTGTATCAGAGTTCTTTAAAAATAATATGTGCTCAATTCCGGAAATCGAAACTGAAATAATATCGCGTATTTCTCCTTCCTCGTATAGACCGGATTCTGAAGGACTCAAATACTTAAATTTCATATTGCCTTCATTTAAGAAGACCATTCCTTTAGAAGCTGCATTAATCCCAATTTCTGGTTTGGCTTTGTATTGATTTCCTCCCAGAATAATGTCTTCTAATCCATCGCCATTCAAGTCTTTCACAAGAATGGAATACTGGATCGTAAATTGAGCTTGCAAAGGTAAGGGTCTTGGGATAAAATTGCCATTGTTGTTTTCAAAAATCATGGTCTCCATCTTATTGGTTTCAAGAACGATAGAGGAAGTCAATTGCTCTGATGTAAAAAGATCAGAAATAGAGGCTTCAGCATATGATTCATATTTAAGGAATTTCTTTTTCAAGTATGGCATCTGACTTACCATTGGGTCACGAGTGTGGAATGGTACATCTTTCCCATTTGCTGAAAGGCATAATACTTGCTCAATAGATCCATTTCTATCAAAATCATTGGTATACAATTTTAAGGACTTATTTTCTTTCAGTCTGAACATATTATTGGTACCCATATTGGCTGCAATCAGATCAAGATCACCATCTTTATCAAGGTCACTCAATGAAACATCATTCCACATACCTAAATAATGCTCTATACCTTCCAGCCTTGATGTATCGAAAACCCCATCATTGTAATCTATCTTCATTATGGGCATATAATGACCACTCATTATAACTTCATTCTGACCATCTCCATCAATGTCTCCGCTTGTTGAGCATTGAATCAATCCCACATCAGAAATCACTTTGTCAGATTTTCCTATAATTTTACCATCAGATACGCCAAATATGTTGATGTCGGAAGGAATACCGTATTTCAAGGGTTCCTGGCTATTACCTGTGATAATATTAATTATACCAGTTGGATCGGTAATTATAGAAGCTGTGGCAGTAGCATGGTAAGGTGCGTTAAAATCAGAATAAAGATTCAGCGTTCCCTTATCGTTGATTAAGATACGATCCTTTAAAGCCGAAGAACTGGCAGGGACTTCATTCCCTCCATGAGTCATATATAGATCGGAATCGCCATCATTGTCTATATCTAAGGATACTATCGAGGTAGTTTCAGCATCTAAAGTAATCCCTAGAGCTTCATTTTCTACTTTTGTAAATCTTCCTTCCTTATTCTGGAGATATATGCTTGTAAGTGAACCTTTAGACCCTCCTATTACAATATCATCCCTTCCATCATTATTGACGTCTATCACCGCACCTTTAGGGCCAAGATTAGACCTCATGAAATAGGCGAGCTTTTCCCTATCGAAATCTGAAAAATCTATTTCCCTGTGAATATGATCTAAAACACCTTCAATTTTCTGGAGTAGAAAATGATCATCTTTAGACTCAAGCAATAGGGTCTCATCTTCACTATAAACCACTTCCAATGTTTGTTGTGATGGAATACCAGAATTGATAATTTGCCTCGACCCATCAGGCCAGATGATTTCAATAGAATCAATCGTTTCACCCTTATTGTAACCAATATTGATGCGATCATCTACTGTAGATTGAAACCCACGCATTGGATTGACTTCATAATACTGGGTCTTTCCTCCGATGTGTGCTTTTACTTTAGCACCAATGCTTCGGCTATTATATTTTATACCTTGAAGTGACAACTTCAGATATGATTGTGTCGAATCGGTATTATTTCTGTAAATCATTGAAAGCATATTGACATTATTGATCACCAGGTCAAGATCCCCATCATTGTCAAGATCACCATATGCTGAACCATTACTGAATGTTGGTTCTCCAAGACCTGCAGAATCTGCCTTATTAATCAATTCCAAGTCACCTTCATTCATGAAAAGATAATTAGGCAATGGTGTAGATGGAATTGCATCAAACATCTTTACCAGTACCTGCCCTTCCTCTTTGATCATGTTCCTGACATTTTCAGTACTGAAATAAAAGTTGACATAGTCCTGATCAAGTAGGTCTTTCCCTATACCATTAGCAATAAATATATCTTTCAGTCCATCGTTGTCAAAATCAGCAATCAATGCTCCCCAACTCCAATCTGTTGCATGTGTACCTGTAAGTCTGCCTATTTCAGAAAATCTTACCTGATCCTTAAAGGGCCCATCATTTAACTGTAAGACATTCCTGGCAAACTGGCGGTGGTAACCTTGAGATACGTTTCTGGAATATTTATCCCAACTTTCAAAAACAGCCTTAGTCTTCACTCGCTTTAACTCATTTGGAAGCATTTCTGTAACAAAAACCTCAGGATAACCATCGTTGTTAATATCTCCAATATCTGCTCCCATTGACCCCATGCTGATCTCTGCCATAGAACTATCAATCACTTCTCTGAATGTACCATTCTGAGCATTGATGTACAGATAATCTTTCTCAAAGAAATCATTGCTAACGTAGATATCAGGCCAGTCATCATCATTAAGGTCTCCTATACTCACCCCTAGTCCAAATCCAATAGAACTTCCATAGATACCTGCTTCTTCACTGACATCAACATATTGTGGAGTGGAATTGACGATTGTATCAGATCCTGAAATTTCTATGAGTCGATTATTAAAGAGTTTATTTCCTCCTTCAGAATCTCTTATTTCTCTTTGATTCCTGATTAAATCGTATCCTCCTACAGATCTCAAACTATTATTCAAAAGGTAACAATCAAGGTCTCCGTCTCTGTCATAATCAAAAAAAACTGCATGTGTAGAGAGCCCCTTCTCATCCAATCCATATGTAGATGATGATTCTCTAAAGGTGAGGTCACCATTATTAATGAACAGTTCATTGTGCCTAACGCCTTTATCATCAGGACTTCCGGATTTGCATACATATATATCCAACCATCCATCACCATTTACATCGGCCATTGCAACACCTGAAGACCAAACACCGGGACAGGCAACACCAGCTTGTTGGGTTATGTCCTTAAACTTAAAATTACCCTGGTTTAAATACAGCTTATTTTCAACCTGATTGCCGCAGAAGTAGATATCAAGCAATCCATCATTATTGATATCTCCAAGACCTACTCCGCCGCCATTATAAAAGTTTTTAAATAAATAAGGATTAAAACTTTCTGAATAAGTTAGGTCATTGCTGAATTCTACTCCTGTATCATCAGTTAAGGAAAATAATGTGTTGACCTTCTCTGTAGGATTACATGAAAGTAAAACAAAGACAATAGATATGAAGATATAACAGCGATTCATAAGGGGTATAAAAGTAAAAAAGGTCATCCTATTAACCAGGATGACCTTCCATTTATCACTATACAGGTTATTAATAACCTGGATTCTGCTGTAGATTTGGATTTACCGCAATCTGGTTAGCAGGTATTGGCATCAACTTTTTAAAGTCTTCTGATGCTCCTTTTTCCCACCATGGGTTACCCCATGCATCAAATCTGATAAGATCTGTTCTTCTCTTCGCTTCAAATGCCAATTCACGTCCTCTTTCAGCTAAGAAGTTTTCAGAAGTCAATTCAGTAAATGGAGCAACACCTGCTCTTTCTCTGATCATATTGACCAATTCAAGAGCTTCTGCATCTCCAGAGTTTTGTCTCCATAAAGCTTCAGCTTTATTTAACAAGACTTCGCCATATCTGTAAAGTACAAAATCATTACTCATGTTGGAAGTTCCTCCATTTTCATATTCGTACTTAGCCATTCTTGTACCTCCATCTCTCCATGCTCCAGGAGCAAGTTCATTGATTTCAGCACTGAAAACCACAGCTCTACCATCTCCTTCAAATTCATTATCAGGATACCAGGTATCAGCGCCATCAATTAGGATATTACCTGCTTGATCATATTGTGGTCCTTCTAACAATACTCCATAACCTCTGGATCCTCCAGTAATTCTTATATCATCGCTTTCATAAGAATTGTAAAAATCAGCAAGGGATGTGTAACCATTCCAGGGCTGATCTGTTAAACCAAAAGTTTTCTGACTTTCATAATGGAGTGTCATCTGAGAGAGATTATATCCACCAGCATTTACCTGATCGTATGGTATTACCCAAATGTTCTCATTAGAACCACCATTCTCTATAGAGAAATTAGCAAAGTAATTTGCCTCTAAAGAATATTCACCCGAGTTGATGATTTCATTAGTAGCAGCTACAGCTTGAGCATATTTAGGCGTTCCTATGTAAGATTCAGCATTTAAAAATAGATCAGCTAACATAGCCTGACCAACATAGAAGTTAACCCGAGCGTAAGTAGATGATCCAACATCAGTAGATAATAAAGGTACTTGCTCAGTTAATTCTTTTTCAACAAACGCATAAACGGTTGCTCTGCTCTCTGTTGCCGGAAGGAATCCTTCTGGAACATCAAAAGTCTCAATTATTGGAACATTTCCAAATATATCCAATAACCTTAAGTAGTACCATGCTCTTAACACCTTCAATTCTGCTATGAAAGCGGCAGAGTTAGGGTTGTCTACACCTTCAAATGTTGCTATCAATCTATTACAGGTATTGATACCTCCATAACAGAATGTCCATACATTGTTCATTACACCTTCTCCGTCGAAGAATTCATGTCTGTGGGTTCTTAACCACTGACCACCATCTTCCCAGTCTGGTCCCTTATGGGGAATCGCTGCTTCATCAGATGAAACTTCCTGGAGAGAAAATAAGTTACCATGGTTGCCTACTCCATATAAATTGGTGTAAGCTGAACCCAAGGCAGATATAAATGCGTCATCATTCTGGAAATAAGTTTCCTCTGTAATCACATCTCGAAATTCAGGCTCGAGATCTGAACAAGATGAAAAACTTAATACCCCAATGAGTGCAGCAAAAAGTATTTTATTTAAATTTTTCATTTTAATAATTAGGTTTAGAGATTTATTTAAAATCCAACATTTACACCAAACGTAAGTGTTCTGGTTAGGAAATAAGTATTTCTTCTATCTACACCAGGAGCTAACGGGTCAGCACCTCCAGTTCTACCTCCATTATCAACAGAACCGGTATCTGCCAATCTAACGTCTGGATCTACACCGGTATATCCTGTAATGGTAAATAAGTTCTGTCCTGCAATGAATAACCTCACATTTTGAAAGTTAGAGTTATCACTAACATCAAGGTTATAACCTAGTGAAGCATTATCTAATCTTATGAAAGAAGCATCTTCTACATGAACACTGTTATATGAAGCTGTCTTAACATTAGGATCAGCAAGATCGGTTCTTACAATATTGGCACCTTTGATATCAGGATTAATTTCGTAAAAAGCTCTATTAGTGTTTACTAGTTTATGTCCAAATGCACCTCTGAAGAAGAGATTCAAATCCCAATCTCCAAATGTAAAATCATTATTCAATGAGAGTTCAAAATCAGGAAGACCATTTCCTTGCACTGTCCAGTCAGCTGCATCAATTGCGCCATCACCATTTACATCTTCAAAGATGTATGCACCATTCTCATCAACACCTGCAAAGTTAGGAGCAACAATCTGACCGATTGGTTCACCTACTTCCAAAAGGTGAAGACCTACACCTGCATCAGTAATATTCTGTCCAGGAGCACCAAGGTTGGTTCTGAACTCAGATGGTGTATCTTCAAGATACTCATCAAGTACTGAATTGTAAGTTGTAAATATCAAGCTTGGAGAATAAGTTAAATTCTCTGTACCTATTAAATTATTATATGTAAGTGCCAATTCAGCTCCTGAAGTTGTAAAGGCAGCTACATTCTTCCATGTAAAGTTTGCGAGATTTGGTGGAACAGGTACTCTTGTAAAGAGAATCAAATCCTCTGTCTTTCTTGAAAACAAGTCTAAGGTACCGGTTATTTTGAAATCCATCAACGCAAAGTCAATTCCAAGATTGATTTCAGTCTTAGTTTCCCACTTAAGGTCAGGATTTGCATTGGTAGTAGGACCATATGATGGTACAAATGCTCCATTGTAGAAGAATTGTGCACCAGGGCTGAAGATTGAATTGGCAAGGAATGATTGTCCAGGAAGGTTTCCTGTCACACCATATCCTAATCTCACTTTCAAATTATCAACACCTGAAATTTCTGACAATTTAGAGATATCAATACCGGCAGAAGCAGCTGGGAAAATACCATGCTTATTTCCTTCACCGAATCGATCAGAACCCTCTCTTCTTACACTTGCAGAAAAGAAGTAGGTATCATCCACATTGATATTAACTCTACCAAATTGGGCTTCAAGCTTGTAACCATTGCTATAAGAGAATGGAGTTGCAAGACCTGTGAGTACTTCTGCAGAAGCTCCAATCTGATTATATGTATTATTATCTAGCAAAAATCCACCAGCTGTTATACCCTGTCCCTCAAAAGTAAACTCCTGGAATGAATATCCACCTAATACCGTATAGATAATATTTCCTGATTCACCTGTATATCGAGCAGTTGTTTCATACAGATCATTTTTGCCTATATCAGTCTGTCGTACGGCCACACCGTTTCTACTTTGTCCCTGACGGTATAAAGCTGTCCTTGGATAGTATTCCCCTCTGAAGAAATCGTTTTTTTGCTTAGCAAAAGAACCCATGATCTTAAGACCAGGAATAACTTCATAGGTAGCAGCAATATTGGTCAACAACTGTGTTCTTTCACCATCATTGATGTTTTGCTCAACCATGGCAACAGGGTTAAATACATCGAAACCTCCAGGCTCGTTGTATGAACCATCCTCCTTAAATACGCTTGAGGTAGGATTAAAGATTGAAGCATATCTAAATGCTTCTGAAAATCCGAAATCTGATTTCCTGTTGGTAGTAATGAAGTTAACATTTACAGATAACTTATCATCCAATGCTTTTTGCGTTAATGCAAGACTTCCATTCAACTGTGAGAACCCCGTGTTAACCACGATACCTCTTGCATCTCTAAAGTTCATAGAAGCACGGTAGGTAGTTTTTTCACTTCCGCCTGACAATGATAGGTTATGAGAATGAGTGATACCTGACTGACCAATCTCATCATACCAATCTGTAGAACCTCCAGCATCTATCCCCCCTGCCTCTCTAAATTCAGCAGCTGAAAGGAATGCAGGTTCTTTTGAAATTGACTCTGCAGCAATATATCCATTGTATTCTATTTTGGAAGTTCCCTTCTTACCTTTCTTAGTGGTAACTAGGATAACTCCAGAAGAACCTCTGGTTCCATAAATGGCTGCGGCTGATCCATCTTTCAATACATCAATTGACTCAATATCCATTGGGTCAATGTTAGAAAGTGAAGCTCCTGGTACACCGTCAACAATAACAAGTGGCTCAGTCTGGGCTCCAATGGTTGATAGACCTCTAAGTCTGATTCCAAAAGATCCGTTGGGGTCACCACCAGGTCTTGTAATGGTAAGACCAGCAACCTTACCCTGAAGTAATTGCTGTGGTGAGTTAACGTTACCTCTGTTGAAGTCTTCAGATTTAACACTGACAATAGAACCTGTAACCTCTTTCTTGGTCTGTGTTCCATAACCAGTAACTACAATCTCTTCAAGTAATTCCCCCGCAGAAAGTACAATATCGATGACATCAGATGCACCGATCGTTACGGTCTGTGAAGTATAACCTGTGTAAGAAAATTGTAAGCTCGTGGCTCCTTCCGGTACTGAAAGCGAATAGTTACCATCAATATCTGTGATGGTTCCTACATCAAATCCAACTACCAGGACATTAGCCCCGATCAATGTTTCTCCGGTTTCAGCATCTGTTATTGTACCGGTAATGGTCCTCTGACCAAATCCCGACACAGCAACAAGTAGTGCCAAAACCAACGAATACGTTAGTTTAAAAAATAGTTTTTTCATGTGGCTTTAACGATTTGAGAATTAACAATTTATTCAACTTAGTGTCAAAATTACACGTAAGAAAGCGGTAAACATAAGAAAATATTGCAAAACCTTAAACATCCTCTTTCCAGTTTTTCCCAATTTAGATTTTTTAGAAAAAAATAAATAGCTAAAAAATCGCGATATTAACTATTGGGAAATACACTTGAAAGAAGGTTAAATACTTATTTGCTACTTTGATGGTCCTGATCGCTCAGATTTCTCAAAGTCCTTGTTACATTTGCCTTCCTACTTAATAAATACTAAGCGTGAAAAGAATTTATATAATAATAACGTCTATTATATTCATTACGTCCTGTCAATCTGTAAATCCGGAATGGGAGCAACAATCCTATGATCCGGAATTGTTGCATAGGTCTATGAAAAAATTATCAGATGTCATTGTTTATGACATCTTCTCACCTCCACAGGCAAGTCGAATTTATGCCTACCCCAGTATTGCTGCATATGAAGTTCTCAGACACAAGGATGGCCAGTATAAGTTCATGGCTGGCCAGCTCAATGGGTTAAATTCTATTCCTGTCCCTGAAGCAGACGAAACCTATAGTTATTCGCTCGCATCCATCATTGCATTTCTTAAAGTAGGTAAGGCTTTAATTTTTTCTGAAGAGAAAATTGAATTATTTCAAAATGAAATATTGCAGGAATTTAAAGATTTCCGGATGCCAGGTGATGTTTATGAAAGGTCTTTAGCTTATGGTAATGAAGTTGCAGATCACATTTTAGCTTGGGCAGACGAGGACAATTATAAACAGACAAGGTCATTTCCTAAGTATACTGTAACAGATGATCCAGCAAGGTGGAAACCAACCCCACCAGGGTATATGGATGGTATTGAGCCGGCATGGAATAAGATCAGAACATTTGTCATTGATTCCGCTCAACAATTTCAACCGCCATTTCCTACAGATTACAACATGGAAGAAGGTTCAGCTTTTTATGAAGAAGCTATGGAAGTCTACACTGTAGTTAATGATGCCGGAGAAGAGGAAAAAGAAATTGCGAGCTTCTGGGACTGCAATCCTTATGTATTGAATGTAACAGGACACATTATGCACGCTACTAAAAAGATAACCCCCGGTGGTCACTGGATCGGGATTACTGCGATTGCTTGCAGAAATGCTGAGGCAGATATGCTAGAAACATCCAGGGCTTATATGATGACCTCAATAGCACTGGCTGATGCTTTTATTTCCTGCTGGGATGAAAAATACAGAAGTAACCTGACCCGTCCTGAGACTGTAATCAATGAGCACATTGATGAAAAATGGCTTCCTATATTACAGACACCTCCCTTTCCTGAATATACAAGCGGGCACAGTGTGATATCAAGTTCAGCTGCGATCGTGCTTACAGATATATTTGGTGACAATTTTGAATTTACGGATGATGTGGAAGTAGAGTTTGGGTTGCCGGCCAGAAAGTTTAAATCCTTCATCCACGCTTCTGAGGAAGCAGCTATCTCACGATTGTACGGTGGGATACACTATAGACCTGCAATCGATAATGGCGTAACGCAAGGGAGAAAACTGGGGAGTTTTATCCTTAATAATATTACTACAAAAGAGCCTTCTTAAAGAACGAAGAGGTTAAGCCAATGATTGACTTAACCTCTGTAAAGATTTCTCTAATTTATGTTTTCTATCCAGCTGGAGCTGTTGCTGTCAGATTAATTGTTAATCCGATATCATTGCTAATGGCCTTATCCTTTAGATTTTCAAAAAATGAAGGTGAGCCATATTTGATGCCCCATTGTGTACGATCAATTGTAAACGCAGGAGTATTTACCATGATTTTTCCATCTTGCATCTGGACATTTGCTTTAAATCCTACCTCTTTCACTGTTTCTTTTAATGAAAGATTTCCATAAACAAGATGTGTTGCATCCGGATCATTGACCAGATCGGTAACTTTAGTGATCTCAAATGTTGCAGTAGGATACTTTTTTACATTAAAAAAGTCATCAGCTTTATCTTCGTTATCCCCCTTAAGGTGAGATTCGAGATAAGCTTTCTGATTTCCCTCTAGGTCTGTAACAACAATTGAATTCATATCAATTGTGAATGACCCTCCTGTGACTTTACCTTCAGATACTGATATGGATCCTTCATTTAAGTTAATCGTACCTGTATGTGTAGCTGTAGGCTTCGATCCTTCCCAGTTTAGCACACTATTACTCACGTCTACAGCATAGTCAACACCTTGTTGCTCTGCAACATCACCGGCATCACTGACATCAGCTTTTTCACCACTAGCCTGTTTACAAGAAGTAAGTGCAACAAAAGCAAAACATAACATTAATAATTGAAATTTGAATTTCATAGTCTTATAAGTTTAGTTGATTGATATAAAAGTTAAGTTAGATTTTACGTTTGATAACAACGTATTGAACAATAATTTGTTCTAAATCAGATTTTATACTATTCATCTGACACATTAAATGATTGCAGCATCAGTAAGATCGTTGATGCTATTAAGAATCACTACATTATCCTTTAATTCTAATTGTTGGCTGACCGTCTGATATCCAGAGATGCAGATCTTGCAATCTGTCACATGCCTCGATAGATTATCCAGGTAGGGCTGTAAATCCATATCTGTAAAGCTATCATTAAAGAATGTAAAGATACATTTAGCCTTAAGAATTGCCTGGGCTTCAAGTACATCTATTATCGCTACATTGGTACCTAGATTAATTACATCATGGCCTCGATGTTTTAATACAAAATGTAAGTATAATAAACTGAGTTCCTGAGTCTCACCTTCGGGCAAATATATAATGCACTTGGACCCTGCTGATTCTGATTTCAATTGGTCAATGACCACATGTAGTTTGCGACGAATAATATGAGTTACAAAGCTTTCATGTACCCCCTTAATTGAACCTGTGAACCACATTGAACTGATCCGGTCAAGAAAAGGATAAATAACCTTATCCATTGTCTCCTCCATTCCGTCTGACTCAATATGTTTATTAAGTATCTTACTAAACTTTGTCTCATTCAATTCAAACATAGACAACATTAACCCATCGACCTGACCTTCATGTTGAGTATCAATTTCTGAGATTTCGGCAACCTTAGAAGAAATCTCATTAGGTTGCATTCCGGCGATCTTAGATATCTTAATTCCATTTTTATTGAGCAGGGCGATATTGAGGATTTTTTGGAGATCTTCTTCAAGGTAATATCTGATATTGGTTTCTGTACGCCTGGGGGTAACAATATCATACCTCTTTTCCCACACTCTCAGTGTATGAGCCTTTACGCCCGACAATTTTTCGATATCTTTTATGGAATAGATTACCATTATTGATGGTTCACTTACATTTTTCGCCTATCTGATATAACACTATGGTCATATTTTTGTTTAATAAAAGAATTGAATACACTTTTTAGCAAAATTTTTGTTAAATATTTGGTTCATTCACCAGGACAAGGTAAGGGAGATTATCTTTTACTTTATGAAATAATAAAACTGATTGATATGAAAATTGGCATCGTTTGTTACCCTACCTATGGAGGAAGTGGTGTAGTTGCAACTGAATTGGGTCTGGGTCTTGCCAGAAAAGGTCATAAAGTACACTTCATTACTTACAAGAGGCCTCCAAGGTTAAGTGTCTTCCAGGAGAATATTTTTTTCCATGAAGTAAACTCTATGTCTTATCCATTATTTGAATATACCCCGTATGAGACAGCCCTTGCAAGCAAGCTGGTAGATGTCGTGCAATATGAAAATCTTGATTTACTTCACGTTCATTATGCTATCCCACATGCGGCCGTTGCCTATATGGCTAAGCAAATACTTAAAAGCCAGGGCAAGCACATCCCCATTGTAACAACACTTCACGGAACTGACATTACGCTTGTCGGTGCAGATGTGTCTTTTGCTCCTGTTGTGGAGTTTTCAATTAATCACTCAGATGGTGTAACGGCTGTATCTAATCACCTCAAGCAAGAGACATTGTCCACTTTTGACATTGAAAATGATATTAAAGTAATATACAATTTCATCGATTTCAACCGATTTAAAAAAGAAAATAAGGATCATTTCAAAATGGCTCTTGCACCAAATGGTGAAAAAATTCTTACACACACTTCCAATTTTAGGAAAGTGAAGCGGGTTTCTGATGTCATTAAAGTATTTGAAAAAATCAATCAATCTGTCCCCTCTAAATTACTATTGATAGGCGATGGGCCAGAACGACCACATCTTGAAATCATGTGCAGAGAACTCGGATTGTGTAATGAAATACGATTTCTGGGTAAACAAGATGCCGTGGAAGAATTATTGGCTATCGCAGATTTATTTATCCTTCCATCAGGAAATGAAAGTTTCGGGCTGGCAGCTCTCGAAGCCATGGCTTGTGAGGTGCCGGTAATTTCTTCAGATATAGGAGGTCTGAAAGAAGTCAATATTGACGGTGTTACAGGGTTTACTTGTGGGGTAGGTAATGTAGCTGAAATGGCCAGGAAATCACTGCAGCTGTTACAAGATGAAGGGATGTTGGCTCAATTCAGGATTCAAGCATTAGAGCAAGCTCAAAGATTTGACATTGAAAATATTGTGCCTGTATATGAAGAATACTATGAGGAGGTTGTTGCCAAGTCATCCGTTAAGGCTCATTAATCGATAAATAGAATCTTTGTCACAAAGCTATCCGGATCTCCAAAATTTGAGTTGCCAGTACTGAATACTAAGTATACCCCCGTTGCAACACGTTGACCTGATAAGTCTTCCCCATTCCAGATTGCTTGCCCACCCAATGACCGGGCTTCATATACAAGTCGTCCGTTAAGATCAGTAATCTTAATCTCGGCATCCTCAGCCAATCCCTTTACAGCAATCGGTCCATTGTATGATGGGTCTACAGGATTGGGGAAAACATAAACATTAGGACCATGAGTATTTCTACCGATGGTTGTCCCTGTTCTGATTGCCTGAATCCCTTTATTTGTAACTATATACATCTTCCCGCTATTGCCATCGAAGGCAAGATCCACAATTTCATTATCAAATAGGGGAGAATTATTGATATCATAGCGGGCAATCTGTTCATCTCCGGTTGATGATTGTACAAATATCCCATTTCTGGTTCCAAACCATTTGCGATCAGCACCATCCACTTCAATGGTTCTGACTTCTTCTGTCTCCAGTAAAAAAGCGCCTATCCCTTCTACTTCAACAGTAGGCCTTACACCACCGTACTCACTGTTAAATAGATCCTGGCCACTTTCAAATAAAATGGCACCTTCAGCAGTTCCTACCCATATATCGCCTTGGCGATCTGATTCTACGGTATATATTATTGAAGTAGGTATAACGCTGTTATTTAGGTTGATCAACCTTCTGCTATCATCAGAAGTCGAGGATAAGTCCTGTCCCTCGTTAAAAACAAAAACTCCATTGGTATTGCCAAATGAAACCACCCATTTATTACCCTGTCCATCAATTGCCAGGTCCCCTACTCTCTTGTCACCCTGAATGGTCCAGCTGTGCCATTGATCTTCTTCATCTTTCATTACAATCGGCCTCGCAGCATTATAATTAGAAATCCACAACTTTCCTTCATGCATCAACATATCTGAGACTCTTACTTTTCCATCACCTATTGAGGGTTGAAGTTTAGAGTTCTGTTCATCATACATCTGGAAATCTCTGGTTTCTAAATTTAACCTCATGATGCCTTTCCAGAATGTCCCCAGAAATAAAAAATCATTATCCTCTGAAAATTCTACTCGAAAGAAATTAAGTAAATCATTATCCTTAATGGGTTGAAAATTACCTTCATTGATATTTTCCCAACCATCTTCTTTCAGCAGATAAATTCCGTCTCTACTGAATAAATCTCCATAAGAATCAGTAACACCTCCTGATGCAATCGCAACAACTTCAGAGCTGATGGCTATATCGGATGCTTTTTCTGTAAGTGGTGAATCAAAGTTAAGACGCTTGCACATCATATCCCCGGTCATATACCTGAAATCCCTGAAGTTATCTGCATACCACAATCGACCTTGATTATCCTGAATGGCATATCTGATCCTGTCAATACATCCTGATGGGATCTCTGTAATAGCATCTTCTTTCCATAAAAACAGTCGACTGGCTGAAGCGGCCCTTAATCCTATTAATAATTCATTGACACCTGACGAGAGGAATGTAATATCAAAACTGTTATCCGCTTCTTCATATACTTCTATAAATGAGATGACATCTTGACTACTTTTGTAGATGCTTAAACCATCTGTAAAAAATAATTCATTGTTAAATTCTTCAATAGAAACAGCTTCATATAAAGATGGAAGGTTAAAGGATTCATCAACCAATGTCCATTGATTAAAATCACCAATGTTAGTTATCTCTGCCTCATTAATAAAGTAAAGTCCATCTTCAGTGGCAGCAAATAATAAATCTCCGTATTTCTCAATATCATATACCGGAGTATTTGTAAAAACAGTTGAACCAAACTCCAACCCGGAGGAACGATATTCCAAAATTCCAAAAGCGGTTGAGAAAAAGATCCTTTCCTGATCAGCTATGTGAATATCATTGATTTTTCTGCTACCTATTATATTGGAATTATCTCTTATGGAAGATTCATTTAAAATGACCCCATCTTTTATAATGTCAATATTGCTATTGTTATAAACAATTATCAACTGATCGTTAAAGTGATCATATTTTATTAAGTCAATTCCAGTATCACTTAACCCATCTACCTTAGATACAAAGGAAGGTGATAGATCATTTTTGTCTAAAATCAATAGTGACAGGTCGGTTGCATAATAAATACGGTCATCACTTTGAGTTACCCATTTTCCTGTTTGGTAAGGAAGTAATGATTCCCACTCCCCTATAGCGGTAGTTTCCTGGCCCCTCAGTAGAAAGGAGGTCCAAAAGGAAAAAACGAATAAACCGATAATCCGGGTTGTACCTGTCATAGATGAACAATATAACCTTACCATTTGAGAAATATTGCAGTTATTTTTCGGTTTTCTTAAGCAACTTTTCATACAGCCTGGTCTCATCCAGGTATTCATAGACTTCCTGAGGAACAAGATATTGAATAGAGTGGCGGCGTTTTACCTGATCTCTAATATAGCTTGCTGAAATATCTAAGAGAGGTGCTTCATAGATCTTAATTGTTGCATGATCTTCCCATTTTTTTGTAGAATATTTAGGTCGCTTATAGATATAAATATTATAATCAGATATAAGCTTTTCATAGTTTTTCCATTTGTGAATGGTACGAAGATTGTCTCCTCCCATGATCAAGACAAATTCATACTTGGGGTATTTTTCACCCAGGTATGCAAGCGTATCGATGGTATATGATGGCTTGGGCATTGAGAATTCAACATCAGAAGATCTCAACAATAGATTATCTCCAATAGCCAGGTTGACGAGATGAATTCTGTCCCGATCCTTGGCTAATGAATTTTTTTTCTTTAGTGGATTCTGTGGGCTTACAACCATCCATACTTGATCAAGATCTGTATTCTGAGCCATGAAGTTGGCTATGATCATATGACCGACATGAACAGGATTAAATGATCCGAAGAATAGGCCTACCTTCATTAACCGAAGTTAGTTACTCATCATTACTGGCATAACCAGCATGAGAAGGTTTTCTCCTTCTTCTTGTTCTGAAGGAAGTAAAATTCCTGCCCTGTTAGGAGATGACAACTCAAGAACAACATCATCAGACTCAAGAACACCCAACATTTCAATTAGAAACTTAGCATTAAAACCTATGGTCATTGGATCTCCCTCATAATTACAGGAAAGTTGTTCCGTTGCTTCATTGGAAAAGTCAAGGTCCTGGGCACTGATGGTGAGACTTGCCTCTGTAAGACTAAGGATAACCTGGTTGGTCGTTTTATTGGCATAAATCGCTATCCTCTTTAATGAATTCTGAAAATCTCTTCTTCCGAGCACCAACTTATTAGGGTTGTCAACGGGGATTACAGCATTATAATCCGGGTACTTGGCATCAATAAGACGGCAAATGAGATTTACATTGTCAAAGCTGAAAAACGCATTGGAATTGTTGAATGACACGCTGACATTAACTTCGTCATCCGGTAAGCCCGTCTTTAACAAGTTTAACGCCTTTTTAGGTACAATTAGGGAAGCACTACTTTCGCTCCTGGCACCGGTCCTTTTATACCGCACGAGTTTGTGTGCATCGGTCGCAACAAAAG
>JABDLO010000520.1 GCA_013002995.1 Saprospiraceae bacterium
TAGAGCACAGGACTGAAAATCCTGGTGTCCCTGGTTCGATTCCTGGAGGTACCACAGAGGCCTTAACTTGTTTTCAAGTTAGGGCCTTTTCATTTATAATACTGATATTATTAACTTCACATCTTGCGATTTTTCATCGGTCTCATATTATTCATTTATTTAATCGTGATTATTGCAGGATTAACGACCAATAACCCCTGCAAGGACCGCATTTCCTATAAAGATATTCATATCAATAGCCATCTGGATATGGATCAATTGCTTGAAGAGCCCGACAGTTTAGAAATTGATTCAACCGTTAACACCTGGCAAGAAATGTCGTATGAAAGTGATGATTTTAAAATCATCAAAGAATCAAGCTATTTATTGTCCAGAAAATTATTGCTGATAGAACATACGGTGAATGGACATAAACATTATGGAGCATTGATATTGCCTAAAGGTGGATTTAAGCGGGATACATCCGATCTTCTGATCATTGCTTCAGGTTTAGATCAGAGCAACCCTGTTGTAAACATTGATGGAAACTACTGGCTTCAGCAGATGGCAACCGGTTGTGAAGATATGGCTCTGCTGATCCCTTCATTTAGGGGTCAATCATTGAAGTCAGGGGGTAATTATTATTGTTCTGATGGATTTTTTGGGGATGCATTCGACGGGGCAGCAATTGATGCCTTAACCCTGCTTAATGTTGCAGAAACTATTTACCCTACAATTTCTAAAGAAGTATATGTCTATGGGATCAGCAGGGGAGCGACGGTAGCTGTGTTAATGGCTGTGCGAAATGTTGAAATTAAAATGGTGGTAGCTCAATCAGGACCTTATGACTTCACAGGAGATTATGCATACAGAAACCATAGTATGCAGTTTAAATATCAGTTTTTAAGCAGGCCAATGGATAAAAATGTGATCAGAAATAAAATAATAAGTAGTTCTCCCATCTACTTCTCTCAATATGTAAAAAGCGATGTAATGATCATCCACGGAAAAAATGATGAGGTGTGTTCATTTTCAAAAGCTGAAGAGTTCTATGAGTCTTTCCCGAAAAATGGTCATGTGAGAAAGAAGTGGAAAGATGGCGGTCATGGATTGATGCAATTTTCAGACGTCATTGATCAAATCAAAAACCATCAGATGGATGTTATAAACAGTCAACAATCTGTTCAATGAGTCAAGATCCATTTACAATACGACTTTTAATATGGCATGAATCTATTGCCAGAAACCTTCCGTGGAAAGAACACAATGACCCATATAAAATCTGGTTGTCAGAGATTATTTTACAGCAGACCAGGGTAGAACAAGGTCTTCCTTATTATTTAAAATTTACAGAGGCATATCCTGATGTATTCACTCTGGCGGAGGCTTCTGAGGATCAGGTGTTAAAACTATGGGAGGGATTAGGATATTACTCGCGTGCCAGGAATTTACATTATACGGCTCGCCACGTAGTGAAGGAAATGGATGGGGTTTTTCCGGACACCTATGAGGGTTTACTGAAATTAAAAGGAGTAGGACCATATACCGCTGCGGCCATAGCGAGTTTTGCTAATGGTCTTCCTCATGCTGTGGTGGATGGGAATGTAATCCGGGTGATATCCAGGTATGTAGGCATAATTGACCCGGTTGATGAATTGGCAACTAAGAAGGATATTTCAAGGATAGCACACCAATATCTTGATCAGAAAAATCCAGGATCCTTTAACCAGGCGATAATGGATTTTGGTGCTTTACAGTGTGTCCCTAAAAGCCCGGATTGTACACAATGTCCATTACAAGAATCATGTTATGCTTATGCAAATGAAATGGTGGATATGCTTCCATATAAGAAGAAAACTGTTGCTAAGAAAGCAATTTCAATGAATTACTATATTCTATTTGACGAAAGTCATATCCTCATTAAAAAGCGGATAGGAAATTCCATATGGAAAGGGCTTCATGACTTTATAACCCTATCGCCCGGATACAATTCAGTAGAATCTGCGATTATGGAATCAGTTCCTGATGGTTTAATCAATCTCAGGCACCATGTCAAAGATCTCGGACCCTATTTACATATTCTTACTCACAGAAGAATTACTGCTTATTTTCACTTGTACAAAGTAGAGTTTAGAAATAAAGGATCTAAAGTAAAAGCACCCTATTATTTGGTAGATAGGAAAAAGTTGTCAAACTTTGCGTTTCCGATGTTGATAAAGAAGCATGTCTTAGACGAGGGGTTGTTGAATGTTGAAAATTAATTTGACTACTTGACGGATAAAGAGTAACTTGATCAGCATCCATAAGATAATCAAGTAAAATTCATGATAAACAAAGTAATATTAATAGGCAATCTGGGTAGGGATCCAGAGATCAGAACCCTTGAAAGTGGGACCAAAGTGGGAAAGTTTTCAGTCGCAACCAATGAAAATTACAGAGATAAAAACGGAGAATGGCAGACTCTTACTGAGTGGCATAATATCGTTGTGTGGAGAGGAGTTGCCGAGAGAGCAGAAAGAGAGTTGAAGAAGGGATCTATGGTGTATATTGAAGGAAAACTCACGCATAGGACATGGCAGGATAAAGATGGTATAGAGCGATATACTACTGAGGTTGTTGCCAACCTTTTAAGACTCCTTGACCGCAGGGAGAGCAGTGGAAGAACATTTGGAAATGATTTTCCAGGGATTCAGGATGAGGTAAAAGCTTCCAATCCTGCAATTGCTGATAAGGTGGATTCAAGCTCTACACAATCAACGCAATCTGCACAGGAGACCCCACCTGATGATGACGACTTACCATTCTAATTACAGATTGGTTATTATTTAATTAAACCAAGCATCTTGGACACTGAACCTCCCCTTTCGGTCCTTTATCAACTGGGATTCTCGTTGTTTTCGTTTCCTGCTGAGACCATATTTACGATAGGCCTACTGATCATATTGATCATTTCATCTGCTTTGATTTCCGGATCTGAGGTTGCATTTTTTTCATTAAGTCCGAATGATTTACATGCGGTGGAAGATGAAGATTCTGAGCCTAATAAATTGATCCTTACGTTAAGGGAGAAACCCAGAACCCTATTGGCAACAATATTGATATCCAATAACTTTATCAATATTGCGATTGTCCTTGTTTCTAATGCCTTATTAAGGGTAATAATTGGAGAAGATGATCTGCTGAACATCGGAAATTGGATACAATCTACTTTTGGTCTGGAGAATTTGGTATCCAGTGAGATCCTGGCATCCGGGTTTAATTTTGTGATTGCTGTAATCGGTGTAACCTTCCTTCTCGTACTATTTGGAGAAGTTGCTCCCAAGATTTATGCTAATCTGAATAATCTAAAATTTGCTAGAATGATGGCCAGGCCGTTACAAGTACTAAATATCATCTTTAACCCATTTTCCAAGATACTTGTGAATTGGTCCAATCGCATGGAATCCAGATTCAATCAATCAAGGATGAATCTTTCAGGAACCTCCAAGAAGGATATTGACAAAGCAATAGAACTTACTGTAGGAGAAAGTCAAAATGCCGATGAAGAGGCTGATATTCTGAAGAGTATTGTAAAGTTTGGAGATGTATCAGTAAAGCAGATTATGAGGTCAAGGGTGGATGTTGTTGCCCTGGAGAAGTCAGTTACATTTGTTGATGTGATGAATGTGGCAAAGGAATCAGGCTTCAGTAGGATTCCGGTCTTTACTGAGGATTTTGATAAGATTGATGGGATACTTTATGTCAAAGATTTATTGGGCCATACGGATGAAGATGGAGGATTTAACTGGCAGGCGTTGATAAGAGATAATGTATTATATGTCCCAGAATCAAAAAAGATTGATGATTTACTTCGTGAATTCCAATTAAAGCGGACCCACATCGCCATAGTTGTTGATGAGTATGGAGGGAGTGCCGGAATCGTCACTTTGGAAGACATCATGGAGGAAGTTATAGGAGATATAAAAGATGAATTTGATGAAGAAGAGGAAGTAGACTTTATCAAACTGTCAGAGGGCAATTACATATTTGAAGGAAAGAGTTTGCTCAACGATGTGTGCCGTATAATTGGGGAGAGCACTGATTTCTTTGACCAGGTCAAGGGCGATGCAGACTCCCTTGCTGGATTAATAATCGAAATCCTGGGCAGGATACCTAAACCGGAAAAAGAAATTAAGGTCGGACATATTGCCCTGAAGGTGGTAGCCGTTAGTAAGCGTAGAATAGAAAAAGTAAATGTAAGATTGAATTAATGAGATACCTGATTTTAATATTTATTATAGGAATAATCGGATGTAAAGAGGATGGTTTTTTTTCCCCTAAACCTCGTATGTATCCCAAGGTTGATTACCCAGAAAAAAATTATACATTATTCGAAGAAGCATATTGTGAAATGACCTTTGATCGACCGGTGTATACTGAAGTAAAGCAAGAAGAATCTTTCTTTGATGAAAATCCATTACATCCTTGTTGGTTTGATATAACCTTTCCTTCGTTAAATGGTAAGCTGCATTTCAGCTATTATCCGATTGATAACAAGGAAAGATTTGATGAGCTGGTAGGAGATGCATTTACATTTGTTGAAAAACACGATATTAAGGCCAATTACAGGACAGAACTGTTAATTGAAAATGATCAGGGACTGAGCGGGATTTTATTTGACATAGATGGTCCGGTGGCATCTCCTTTACAATTCTATTTGTCCGATTCTACGACACACTTTATAAGAGCCTCATTGTATTTTAATAATAAGGTGGAACCAGATTCTATGGCTCCCATTCATGCTTTTGTAAAGAAAGATATAGAAAAGATGATTGAAACGATGAAGTTTAATTAACTCCGGTCAATACATCTATAACTGTCTTCATAGAGATAAAGATGACTTTGCGTCCTACAGGGCTTGGAAAATGCTCTTCATCAGGTATGACGGTATCCTCGATAAATGCCAGCAGGTCTTCTTCCGGATAGTCATTAAATAATAAATCCGCCATATCTGAAAACTTCATGTGATCACTTTCCAGGGCAGCATAGTTTTTTTCTTCAGCGATTTCAATATCTTCAACAGTAATATCGGGAATGTTATTTCCAGCCTCAAGTATAGAATCATGCACGACGACAGTCAGATACCAGAGCAAGTCCCGTTCTTCATAGTCTAATATCTCAAATCCCTCAGACTCAAGATAAGAGACAAGGGCTTGTCTTGTTTCAATGATGTTTCTCAATCGCTCTTCATACAGAGGTGCTGAGTTCAGTGTGAGAATTACCTGATCTATATACTTTTCGGATATCATGAATTTAGAAGTTCTAGGTGCAATGGTAAGTATAATTTTTAATTGTTTTGATCGATTGACCATCAGAGTCTTCCCTTTAATAAATTGAAATTATTTCTACCAGAAGACAAGTAATCTGAACTTCCACTTTATTCAACATCATTTTAGTAAAAGAACATTTCACGATGAACTATTAATTAAGGGAATAATTTTATAAGTGAAGCAGACATCTGCACTTGATTTTGACCAATTAATTGGTTAGATTAGGATTGATAAATAACATTCTTATACTTAAAAATGTTATCATAACATATCAACTCATATTACATGCGGATTATAAAGGTCATATTCATATTGTTGCTGTGTCACTTTGGCTATGGGCAAAAAGTTACGGTTGCTGATGAAATTAATATCAGGAATTACTACGCGTATGATATGATGGGAAATATAGGAGGTAATACATTGTTGTATCTCGATAAAGGGTTGGAGCACTATGTCAATATTTACGATAGTGAACTAAAGTACAAGAGGAATAAAGAATTGCGATTCGAGAAAAGGAAGGTGAGGGTTCATTATTTGGTACCGAAAGATTCTACTTTTAATGTTGTATACAGTTACAAAGAAAGAGATACCATCTTTTACAGGATCAATGAGTATGATCACAATGCGGTTTTTAAGGATTCAGTTACAATAGAGAAAGAAGTTTCTAACATGATTCCTAAGAATTATCGTCATTATACTTCTGATGATAAATCGAAGACCGTAATGTTTGCCCAGGACAAAGGACGATTACTTTACATGCGGGTGATTGATAATGTCAATAATGAAATCTTGTGGGCCGCCGATGTGGAATTAAAGAAAATCGATACCGAAGATGATTTCAGAAAAGTTATAGTGACCAATGAAGGAATAGTCATTTACCTGTTTGAGCAGAATAATTCACGATATAGCAGGGAGGATCACTGGTTGACTGTATTAGGCCTATATCAGGGCTCAATTATTCTTCAATCTAAAATTGATATGAAGGATAGGGTTTCTTGTGATACAGAGTTGTCGTTTAACAACGTAACAGGCAATGTTGTGGTAGCCGGTCTTTCCAGTGAAAAAAGCAAGGAAGATGCCAAAGAGTATTTCTTTGTGAATAAACATATCTCTGCATATGATCTCATTGAGGTCCCCGTTGTAAAAGAGATCGGCTTGGACTTCGTGAGAGAAGTGTATGGAAGAAAAAAAAATAAAGAAAAGGCTCTTAAAGATTTTCAGATACACAGTGTCATGAATAGAAGAGATGGTGGATTCCTGTTAATTGCAGAAATGGATAGGGAGTATCAAAGAAGGACTACTTTTAACAGTGTTAATAGAGGAAGGAGTCCCAGGAACAACAACAGCAGTTCACCATTGCGAGGGTGGACCGATTATTATAATGAAGACATTGTAATGTTTTCCATTCATCCCGATGGCAAGGAGCATTGGAGAGAGGTCCTTTTTAAGAAACAATTCTCTCAAGATGACGGTGGTATATTTTCATCATTTTACTTGTTTAAAACACCCTCAAGGATAAAGATCATTTACAACGATGAAATAAAAAACAATAACACCGTAAGTGAATATGTACTTAATCCTTTAGGTCAGTATGAACGTAATAGTCTTCTCAGCACGGAGTATCAAAACTTACGCTTAAGGTTCAGTGCTGCGATACAGTTAAACAATCACCAGTTGCTCATACCCAGTGAAAAGAGTTATAACCTTAGATTGGTTAAAATAGATTATTCACCGATTTAAACTTCGTATCTTGTAGCTCTTGAAAGTTGCACATGGTACATTCATTTATTAGCGAAGCGATTAATGCGGTTAAGACTGTTGTAAAGAGATTTCCTTTTACAATTCTCTGGGCCATTATAATTACCATTTCTACATTATGGGGAATCCAGACAGAGGATTGGAATTCTTCTTTAGTAGCCCTTATTATGATTGGAGGGCTAGGCTTGTCAACAACTCTTGCCGGACATGTATTCAATGAAAGCAGCCACAAAACTCCTAAATGGAGATGGTTGACCTGGTTGTGCATTCTGGTATTTCTTGGATTTCATTATTGGCATTGGCAAGGTGTTTTAGAGGAGGAGATATTCACTATTTGTTCTGCTGTATTTTACAGTGGCATGATGGTATTACCTGTCATTTTATTATGTATTGCTCCTTTCTTCCACAATGAATACAAAGACCAAAGCCTGCTCACATATAATCGCGATTCATTTATTTCTTATGTTTTTTCAGCAGTTCTGTCTCTGATTCTTTACGCCGCTCTGTCTCTGGCAATCGTTGCTGTCGAGAACTTATTTGATCTCAATATTGACGGTCAGATCTATCTTAAACTTTTAGTAGTTATAGCAGGGATTGTATGGACATTATTATTCCTTCAGGGATTCCCAGGGAATTTCAAGGAGGAGAAAACAGAGGTATATCCAGCATTCAGATTTATCATCCAGTACATAGGTATTCCTATTGTTATTGTATATGCAATAATTCTAATCTTTTATGCCACTGCCAATCTTTTCAGAAACGAAAATATGGATGAGTGGATTCTTTGGTTAATACTCTGGTTTTATATCATTAGCTTTTTAATTTTTGTTCTTAATTATAGCATCAGGAATCACCCTAATTATTCATGGAGTAAATGGTTCTGCAAATGGTATTTAATAGCAGCAATACCCATTTCCTTCCTCAATATAGTTGGATTGTGGAAGTCAATCTCAACCAATGGGGTTACAGAGTTAACACACGTTCTGGCCACGGTGAGCCTTTTTATATTAATGACATCTTCTTACTTAATATGGTCCAGAAAAAAAGACTTCAGATTGATTTTGGCATTGGCGTTTTTAATGGTCTTGGTTTCAACTATGGGACCAGTTAATATGTGTTCAGCTACCATTCATAGTCAGTCGGAGATCCTTCAAGAGAAATTAGAGGAAGTAGGATTGCTTCAAAATGGAAAATTGCAGCCTGGAGAAAACATCAACACCGATGATCAGAGGAAGATTTCTGATCTACTGGGCATATTGAGCAACAGGGGACATTTCCAATTGCTACAGAAGTGGGATCAGGATAATATCTTGAATGGTCCACCTTATATCCCATATGAAGTATTGGAAAATTTGGGAATATCTCAACCGGAAAATTTCAGGAACAACCATTGGTTCATACAGGGAGAAATGATTCAAGAGATTAACATTGAAGGATATCAGAAGATTATTCCTTTAATCAACCAGGGAGTACAGGTGCCTGATCAAGGGTATGCGTTGATGCATCATTGGCAAAAGCCCTATTTTACGTTATATCAGGATGGGAAAGAATTAGAAATAATAGATTATATTTCTCAACTGAATAAAGTTCTCCTGGAGGAGACAAAAGAATGGATATTGAACTCGTCCCATGGTCAATTAAAAATTCATATTCAATACGTAGAAATGAATAGAGATGATTACATTATAAATATGGAAGGCATCGCATTATTTAAAATAAATAACAATGAAAAATAAATTCTCGCTATTACTGCTATTGGTGTTAATGTTCACCTCAACCATTCATACTCAAGACAGAATTACAGGAAAGTCATTTGCCACAAGGTCCGAGGTTATTGCTCAGAATGGGATGGTAGCTACTTCTCAGCCTTTGGCGACACAGGTTGGGCTCGATATACTAAAGAAAGGTGGTTCTGCTATTGATGCTGCTATTGCTGCGAATGCAACCCTGGGTCTTATGGAGCCCACGGGCAATGGTATTGGAGGTGATATCTATGCCATCATCTGGGATGCGAAGTCACAAAAGCTTTATGCCCTTAATGGAAGTGGCAGATCACCCAGGTCACTCACTTTACAGTGGTTTAAAGACAATGGATACGATAAAATTCCAGCCTATGGTCCACTTCCAGTATCTGTCCCGGGAGCTGTAGATGGATGGTTTGAAATGCATGGTAAATTCGGAAAGCTCCCAATGAAAGAAATCCTTCAACCTGCAATTGACTACGCCAATAATGGATTTCCGGTATCTGAATTGATCGCATATTACATGGCCAAAGGAGCTCAAAACCTAGCTAGGTTTGACGGATTCAGTGAAGTATATATGCCTGGGGGTAAGACACCTGCCAAAGGAGAAGTATTTAAGAATCCATACCTGGCCAATACACTGACCAAGATTGCGGAAGGAGGAAGAGATGCTTTTTATGAAGGAGATATAGCAAGGACCATAGCTGATTACATTAAGGAACAAGGAGGTTTTCTTTCCTATGAGGACCTTGCTTCCCATAAATCTGAGTGGGTGGATCCTGTCTCTACTAATTATCGTGGCTACGATGTATGGGAAATCCCACCCAATGGCCAGGGCATTGCCGCTCTTCAGATGCTGAATATTCTCGAGGCATATGACCTGCAGGAAATGGGTTTTGGGTCAACTGATTTTATTCATGTATTTACCGAGGCTAAAAAGCTGGCCTTTGAAGATCGTGCTAAGTTTTATGCTGACATGGATTTTGCAGATGTACCGGTGGACTGGCTCATCTCCAAGGAATATGCTGCAGAAAGGAGACAACTGATTGACATGAAAAAAGCTGCGAGAAATTACCCTGCAGGTCAATTGGAAACTGGAGAGACCATTTATTTAACGACTGCTGATAAAGACGGAAATATGGTTTCTTTTATCCAGAGCAATTATCGCGGAATGGGATCAGGTATGACACCTCCCGGACTGGGCTTCATACTACAGGATCGAGGCGAATTGTTTTCATTAGAAGCTGGTCATAACAATGCATATGAACCGGGCAAGAGGCCTTTTCACACCATCATTCCTTGTTTCATCACAAAGGATGGTAAACCTTGGGTGAGCTTTGGAGTAATGGGAGGAGCAATGCAACCCCAGGGCCATGCCAATGTGGTTATCAACCTGATTGATTTCGGCATGAACCTTCAGGAAGCGGGTGACGCACCCAGGATCAGGCATACCGGATCTTCACAGCCTACAGGAGGCACCATGCGTGATGGGGGAACGCTTAATCTGGAGTATGGTATTGATTATGAAGTCATCCGTGAGCTGGTAGAAAGAGGTCATTCTGTTTCTTTCAATGTAGGAGGATATGGAGGCTATCAAGCCATTATGTGGGACGCTGTCAATAAAGTATTTTATGGTGCCAGTGAAAGCCGAAAAGACGGACAGGCGGCAGGGTATTGATTCTAAATTATAAAACTTAAGGGTTCTTATCAAGATCACTTTTATAAACAATTGTGCGATAAGGGAAAGGTATTTCAACACCTTCCTCGTCGTATCTTTTCTTGGTGGACTCTAAGACATCACAAGCCAGTTGAAACGAATGGACGGGATCTTCTGTCCATGCATTGGCTCTTAAATTAACTGAAAAATCTCCAAGTGAGGTGAGCCTGACCGGCACCTCCTGGACTCCTTCATCAATTTGTTCGGGCGTTCTTCCATCGATGTAAAGTGGATGTTTCTTTATTTCTTCCCTTAATATAGATCTTGCTAAATCAATATTGCTGTCGTAGCTAATCCCTACTTCTATCCATCTGTTTATCCTGTCATCAGTCATGTTGGCATTCAATATGATTTCATCACTCATTATTGAATTGGGGATGACCACGCGCCTGTTCTGGAAGTCTCTGATAACAACGTGCCGTAAGGTGATTTCTTCAATTACACCGGTCTGATTGTTACTGATCAAAGTAACAATATCGTTCACCCTGAATGGTTTAAACATAACAATAAACAATCCACTGATCACATTACTCAAAGCATGCTGTGATGCAAAACCCACCACCACGGCTAGGATACCGGCACCGGCAAGCAATGAACTTGCAATGGCTCGTAATGGTTCGATGCGATAGAACGCCCAACTGAATCCAACAATGTAAATTAATGCTGTAATGACGTGTTTAAGAAATACATAATTGGTAGGATCATTATTCATATGAGCGGTTGACTTTTTAATCAACCTCCCAAAAAACCTTCTAAATAAGTAAGCAGTTATTATGGTCACGAGGATTATACCTCCAATAACTCCTATATCATAAATCTGTGCTACCAACTGTTCTTTCATACATCAACAAGATACATATTCCTATTTCAGGAAATATTGATCGTTTCTACTTTTCTCTATTCTTGATATTAAAAGATTATTATGGCATCAATCAATAGAATGGTAGATAGGCCAGAATAACTTATGCACACATTATTATTAAAATGATGAAATAGATTTTCATATTGATTTAAGGTTTTATTCAATGACTTAAAGGTCAATACGTAGTTGCTTGCTTGATTTAAATTTAATTGATCCTTAACATATGTTGATTTATTTCCGATATTGGATTCTTCAATACATTCAAATTAAAAGACTTTTCTAGATGAACGATTATGGATTCTGGTCGGTGCTTCCACCACTTATTGCAATTATCCTGGCAATCAGGACCAAGCAGGTCTACATATCCCTCATTATGGGAATATGGTTTGGATGGGTTATCGTGTCTGATTGGAATATCTGGACGGGGACTTTAAATACCATGCAAGGATTGGTAGATGTTTTCAAGGATGAAGGCAACACCAGAACGATCATGTTTTCAGCATTAATTGGATCACTTATTCTATTTATTCAGAAGTCTGGAGGGGTAAAGGGATTTGTCAATTGGCTGGAAAGAAGATTGGAAAAGACGGAAGGGAAAAGACAAAATATTGTGGTACAGTTGATGGCCTGGATTACCGGTGTTATCATTTTTGTAGAATCTAATATTTCTGTTTTAACGGTAGGAACACTATATCGTCCTGTCTTTGACAAGTTGAAAATAAGTAGAGAAAAGCTGGCGTATGTAGCTGATTCCAGTTCTGCACCTGCTTGTATCATCATGCCATTTAATGCCTGGGGAGCATTCATCATAGGGTTGTTGTTGATGCAGGGATTTGAGCAGCCCTTTTCTGTGTTGTTATCATCGATCAAGTATAACTTTTATCCCATACTTGCACTCATAGCAGTTCCTGTTGTCATTCTTCTGAATCGGGATATTGGACCCATGAAAAAAGCGGAAGAACGGACAGATAATGGACAAGTACTTTGGCCTGATTCCAAGCCCATGATGAGTGACGAGTTGACGGAATCAGAAATTGCTCCTCATGTAAAACCCAGGGCATTTAATATGTTGATTCCACTGGCTGTTATGGTATTATCCATGCCATTAATGCTTTATTATACCGGTCGCAAATCCATATTAACAGAAGGAGAAGAATTAGGCTCCTTTTCTAATATCATCAGCAATGGATCAGGCTCAACGTCTGTATTGATGGCAGTGGTTTTTTCGCTACTCCTTTGCTTTGTAATGTACAAGGCTCAGAAAATATTTAAAGTTACTGAAATGGCGGAGTTGGCCTTGAAAGGGATTTCAGAAATGATGCCTCTCGCCTTATTGATGTTAATGGCATTTGCAATCAGCAACGTGAGTAAGGAATTAAATACAGGAGCCTACGTTGCAGAATTGACACAAGCATGGCTCTCTCCTGGCTTGGTTCCATTTATTGTTTTCCTGGTGACGGCTTTTATTGCATTTTCTACGGGAACTTCCTGGGGTACATTCGGAATCATGGTAGCCATTGCCATACCGATGGCCAGGACCCTTGGAGCAGATGAAGTGGTGACCCTGGCTGCGGTTCTTGGAGGAGGAATCTTTGGAGATCATTGCTCTCCTATATCTGATACCACCATCATTTCTTCTATGGCATCAGCAACGGATCACATTGACCACGTGAAGACACAATTGCCGTATGCGTTGATTGTGGGTGGGTTGGCAGCCATTGGGTATTTGATTATTTAAGAGCCTCCTTCATCGCCATCATATTCAGTAGAAACAATGTGGGCGTCTATTCCTTCAGACTTGAGCCACTTGCTAAAGATGTCAGTGTATCCATGGGTGACAAAAACCTTTTCAGCACCACATGACTTAATGGCACCATTCAATCCTTTCCAGTCAGCATGATCAGATAATACAAATCCTCTATCTGTAGATCCCCTTCTTCTTGTTCCACGCATAGCCATCCATCCGGAAGCAGATGCTGTAGAAACATTCTTAAATCTTTTCATCCAGTTGGAACCCAATGCTCCAGGAGGTGTAATCACAAGATTGCCGATGTAGTCTTTATGGGTGAACTCATCTGTGATCAAGTGAGTGTCTTTGAGATTAATTCCTTGATCTCTAAGTACCTGATTGGTGTTTTCGATGGCCCCGTGGGTGAAGATTTTTCCTATTTCAGGATTAAGAGATTGTACAAGTCTTTGAGCCTTACCTAATGAGTATGCAGTTAATAAACTGGTTTTACCCTCATCTTTATTTTTTTGCCACCAGGCATTGATTTCATTTATAACTTGGTTCTGAGGAGACCAATTAAATATCGGCAACCCAAAGGTGCACTCTGTTACAAAATGGGTGCATGGAATATTATCATAGGGTTCACTGATGCCATCATCTTCAATCTTGTAATCTCCTGAGATTACCCAGATTTCACCTTTATATTCCAGTCTGATCTGAGCAGAACCTATGATGTGGCCGGCGGGATGAAAACTGACCTTAACTCCATTGATGTCAATAGAATCTCCATAGTTTATCCCCCTGATATGAATATCACCCAATCTGTGTTTAATAACGGGAATTGCACTGTGAGTGGCCAGGTACTTTTTATGACCATAACGTGCATGATCAGCATGTCCATGTGTAATCAAAGCACGGGGCACCGGTTTCCATGGATCAATATAGACATCTGCCTGCCTGCAATACAATCCTCTATCTGTAAATGTGATTAGTGACATATGTAGAACTAAGATAACAAGTCAGGATCAATAATGTTATAAGGTCTTTCTTGAGATAATCTCAATCCTTGTCTTAGTTTTACAGGCTATGAAAAAGGAATTCCTTTTTAATATTGCTCTTCTTTTTGTCATCAACTTGTTGGTGAAATTGACCTACTTGTTTTTGGTGGAAGTGAATGTACAGAATACTCTAGGCCCTGAGCAGTATGGATTATTCCTTGCACTGTTTAATTTCTCCTACCTTTTTCAATTTATTAATGACCCTGGGTTACAATCGTACAATACAACTTCTATTGCATCCAATAATACATCTGGATCGGACCACTTTTCTTCAATATTGGGATTAAAAGTGGTCCTGGCCTTAATTTTTTTGATGGCAGTATTTGCCGGAGGATGGTTGATCGGATATCGGTCTGCGTATGTTTCACAATTGCTGATATTGATAGCAATCAATCACATCCTTTCCACTCTATACATGTTGATGCGTTCTACCCTATCGGCATCTGCATATTACAGGCAAGATAGCTGGATATCGGCACTTGATAAATTGTTGATGATTGCAGTAATAGGTTATCTGTTGTTATTTCATAGAGATTCATTTTCCTTGCTCCATTTCATTTTCGGTCAGATGATTTCTTTTTTTATTGCCTGCCTGGTAGTATTGGTACTTTTAATTAACAAACGCATTTTCTCATTTCCTAAAGTTTCATTGAATAAGGGTAAAAACATTTTGCATAAGGCAGCTCCCTATGCTTTAATCTTATTGTTGATGGCAAGTTACAACAAGATGGATGGCGTTATGATTGAGCGACTTTTGCCGGAAGGCGATTATCAGGCTGGAATTTATGCTGCTTCTCTCAGATATATGGATGCGGCCAATATGGGGGCTTATTTATTTGCAGCCTTATTGCTCCCCATGTTTTCCAGCCTTAAGAATAAAATAAATGAGATAGATGAGTTGTCATTGATTGGTATTCGCCTGATGATGGTCTTTGTGGGCACGGTGGTAATTATTGGAATTACTTACAGGGAAGAATTAATGTCGATTTACAAAGCATTCGATAATCAGTATAACGTCTTACTGGCATTACATTTAATAAGTTTTGCTGCGGTAGGGATCTCATACATTTATGGTACTTTACTCACAGCAACTGGTAAATTAAAATCTATGAATACCATTCTTGTATTGGGATTGGTAATAAACCTTATACTTAATCTTGTTTTAATTCCACGTATGATGGCAACGGGGGCAGCAATAGCAACACTGGTCACTCAATGGGTAGTAATGTTAGGTCAGGTGGCCTTATCGGCAAAAAGTTTTACCCTGACCATACATATAAAGACCGTCATATCAATAATCACATTTATTGCATTATCCTTTATTATAGTGGATCAATGGCATAATTATATTCCCATTCCCTGGTATTTAAGTGCTCCAATTGGGGCAATAATCATGTTGTTTATTGCATTTTTCTTAGGAATTGTCAGAAAAGACATGATTTTTGCACTGGTAAAATGAGGCCCTTGAATTATGGCAGAAGAATTTAGTCTTATTTCAGTCATTCGATTCCTTCTGAAGAAGATCAGATGGATATTGATTTTGAGCTTTCTGGTAGCGGTAATTACTGCTGGAATAACACTTCTATTGCCTAATTATTACGAGGCTTCAACAGTCTTTTATTCAGCAAGCCCTGATCTTTCATCACCCACTCCATTAAGTGTATCCCAGCAGAAAATTAATGTCTATGGCAATGACGAAGATCTTGATAGGCTGCTTTCTATCGCTAATTCAAACCAACTTTCAGAATTCCTTATCGACTCTTTCAATTTATATGAGCATTATGATATTGATCCTACTGAAGAAAAATCTTCTTACAAGGTTAGAAAACGCCTGGATAAACATAAGGGAGTCCTTAAAACCAAGTTTGGAGCCATAGATTTATCCATTGAAGATAAGAACCCAATGAAGGCAGCTGATATGGCTAATACTGCAAGAAATAAGATTTCATCTATTGCTCAGCAGCTTATAAAAGACAGTCAGAAAAAAACGATTGCCAATTATTTAGAAAATATTGAAGACAAACATCAAGCACTTAAAATCCTCACAGATTCTATATCCGTATTGAGAGACCGTTATGGTGTCATAGACTCAGAGTCGCAAGGTGAAGTGTTGGCTACCAGTAGTGCAAATGCTAGCTTTTCGTTATCAGAAGCTCAGGCCAGATTGAAGGCCATGGAAGAAATGAGTATGCCAGGTGATTCGATCAATAGGGTAAAAGCCCAAGTAGCCGGACTAAAAAGTAAGAAGGCCAACGTGTCCAGGCAATTGGTGCAGTTTAATAAGGGTATCACTCAGATCAAATCCCTGGATAATCAGCGGGTATTAACCAATGACCAGATTGGCTTGATGAAAGAACGATTGTCACAATTGACAGCAGCATATGAAAACCCATTCACTTCATTGCATGTGGTGGAAGAAGCGATGGTGCCGGTAATAAAATCTAGACCGAAGAGGTCTCTCATCGTAATTGGAGCGGCAATACTGACATTCATTTTTGTTTCTATGGGTTTATTGCTGATAGATAGCTTGAGCAAGATCAACTGGAAGTAAATGATCGGGTCAATTAATACCGATAAATATCAAAAATGGACCATTATCCTGTCCATCATTCAACTCATATTCATTGCCATTGCACTAATTATTGAGCAGCCAACAGCAATGTTGATTCCCGCGATTATAGCTTTTGGGGTTCTTATTATGATGAAAGTAAGATGGATTTACTTTCTTTTTGCATTGGTAATACCATTTTCTATTGAGGTAGAATTACCGGGAGGTCTGGGTACGGACCTTCCTTCAGAACCTGTCATGTGGATTCTTACTGGAGTTGGACTGCTATATTTGGTCTCAAGACCTTTGGTGGTTACGGATGTAAGATGGAAACACCCAGTCTCTTTATTAATAATCGCTCACATCATGTGGATAGGTCTCACTGCATATTTATCACAGGATGTCGTTATCTCAACTAAATTTTTCCTTGCTAAGGTCTGGTATGTCATACCCTTTTATTTTTTATTTCTTTTGATTCATGATAACCAAGGACGGCTCCAGGGATTTTTCAAAGTTCTGATTACAGCGATGGTTGTTTCTATCTTGATTGTAATCGTCCGTCATGCAGGCTATGGTTTTTCCTTTAAAAGCATCAATGAAGCGGTTCATCCCATATTCAGAAATCATGTGAATTATGCCTGTATGTTGGTTGCCTTAATTCCTTATGTGTGGGCTAATCTTAGAATTTCGAAATCTATGGTTTGGGCAGCAGGATTATTTTTATTCCTTTTAGCTATTTACCTTTCTTATACTCGTGCGGCAATGGTGGCTCTTGTAATTGGCGTGGGTGCATATATGATTATACGCTGGAGATTAGCCAGGCCGGCAATCATTATTACTGTACTATCTGTTGTGCTTGTTATACCTTATTTATTGAATGATAACAAGTATTTGGATTACGCCCCTGAATATGAAAGGGCCATTGCCCATTACAAATTCGATAATTTGATAGAGGCAACCTATAAATTTGAGGACATCTCTACCATGGAGCGTTTATACAGATGGGTTGCGGGGAAGGAAATGATAGCAGAAAGACCATTTTTTGGATTTGGTCCAGGAACATTTTATAGTTATTACCAGGATTATTCAGTAGCAGAATTTCAGACGTATGTAAGTAATAATCCAGAGCGATCGGGAATTCACAATTATTATCTCATGACCTTTGTAGAGCAGGGGTTTTTAGGGTTCTTAATATTTGCTTTGTTCATTATTGCAGGAATTATCTACGGTGAGAAAGCTTATCATCAGGCTGTGGATAATCATAGAAAATACTTTAATATGGCGGCTACTGTCAGCTTGATTATGATTTCGGCCATTCTGCTTATCAACGACCTTGTAGAAGCGGATAAAGTAGGCCCATTTTTATTTATTGCGATGGCGATTATTGTTGGCAATCATATTAAAATTAGCTTCCCAAGCAATCATTAAGGTAAATCGATTTTAAAGAAACCTATTCCATTATTATTCTTCTCAGGGTGGTTGGGGTAAGCAATCGGTGATCAGAAATGGTATCCGAAATCTCATTCACATACATATATCTTCCATCTGGAGAGACATCAATATCATTTGGGAATGAAAAACTGGAATTAAGCCTGGTTGAATTAACCCTACCCCTCGTACCGTTTCCAGCCCATAAATTAACATCACCAGTTAATGATACTTTATAAATTTGATGATTTCCACGAGCCACGACATAAAGGAAATTGTCATGGTAGAGCACATGGCCATTATTATTTCCGGGTATGCTTACTAGTAGACTGGCTTCTCGGGTTGCAGTAATCTTAATAAGATTTCCATCATAAAAATTGGAAACATAAAAATTCCCGGATTCATCTTTGGTGAGGCCGTTGGGGCAATTCAATAGTGAATCTGAACAGAAATCAGTTTTTATACCATCTTTATTAACCCTTACAATTTTATGGGCACCGCAATTATTTACATAGAGATTGCCCTCTTTATCTATCTGAATCCCTACAGGAGATGTCATTCCGGTAATGAAAGTTGTGTCCAATATCCCTTGAGGGGAAATCTTGCTTACCCAACCTCGTTGCACGTTGGATTGGTAAAAATTTCCTTCATCATCAATTTTAGAACCTGATGCGCCAAAAATTCCTCTCACCCATTCCTGTACTTTTCCTTCAGGTGATACTTTGTAGACCCTGTTTCCTGGATTTAGATTATTCAATCCACTCAACCAGGGTCCAAAATCAGAGACATAAATGGTACCATCATTTCCTACAGTAACTCCTCCTGTTCCGGCATAGAGGTGCTCAACAAGTGTGAAGACTTCACTGCTTTCAGATGTGCTGGTGTCGGAATTGCATCGACTAAATAATAAGAAAATCAATATTACGGCCAAGAATTTTAATTGTAAAGGGTGTTTCATCGATCAAGTTTTCCATAAGATCATAAGAAATTATTCAATGAAGATTATCTGACAGCATCTAAAGTGGAACTAGTGTTTACTAAGACGATTTCAACTGTGGAAATATGTGCTTATCTAACTTTATTCGTTTTGGGATTGGATAAACTTTCCTTAAGGACATTTTATTTTGAATGCCTTGATCTCTCCGGAATTGGACACCATTATCTTCCAGCAACTCCCGTCGGGGGATTGATAGATGGCACCATTGTAGATGCCCTTTAGGAATAAGTCACCATTCTCTAGTTTGATTACATTATCAGATTGCTGGACTACATTAACTGTAAAATCACAAGTTGATTGAATGCCATTAACAGCCTCAATTCTGAATGATTGTTGAGTGCTTCCAATTGGAAAGGGATCTCCGGAAGCAAGGCCAGACGCATCTGTTTGGGTTATAGGATATGAATTACCACAGGATAAATCAACAGATACACCATAGTTTACAATGGTATCCAGGGATGCTTCTGATATGGTGATGAATGTATCGGGAGGACAGATGACCACAGGAATAGGATTGTTTATAGAAATTGCATCTTCAGCCATACATCCATTATCATCTGTGATGCTTACAGAATATTCTCCTGTTGAGTTAATTGTGATAGATGGGGTTGTTTCTTCAGTGCTCCACATAATTAAGCTATAGCCAGGATCAACAGATAGTTCAGTTGACTCCCCATCACAGATTTCAATAGTACCCATTATTTCAACTGATGGTTGAGGGAATAATCCAACACTGAAGGTGTCTTCACCTTTACATCCATTAGTATCAGTTACTGTGACAGTATAAGTCCCCGCTGAACTGATCACCAATTCCCTTGTATCCCGCCCATTATTCCATGAGTACGATTGCCAGGCCCCTGCATTAATGATGGCCGTTCCTCCTACACAGATTTGGTTGGCACCAGTAATTGTAGGTTCAGGATTGGGGAATGCTGATATATTAATCGTGTCAGCACCTTCACAACCGTTATTATCTGATACCGTGACAGAATATTCTCCACCGGAAGCAATTGTAATTTCTTGAGTATTTGCGCCTGTATTCCATAAATAAGATTCAAATCCCGGACCAGCATCAAGATTTGTTGTAAAACCAATACACAGATTAGAAGTGGTTGAAATCTGAACATCAGGCAATGGATTAACCTGTAATACTTTTGAAGAAAATAAACCTCCGGTCACGGTAACAGAGTATGTGCCCGAAGTCGATACAGTTATAGATTGTGTCATCTCACCCGTACTCCACATGTATGAAGTGTAGTTTTCCTGAACAGACAATTGTGCTGATGATCCTTCACATATCATTCCAGGTCCCACTATTGTGGGTTGGGCTCCCGGTAACATGGGGAAGCAACTCATAGTCAGAATGAATAGAAGAATGAATCGCATAATCTAATTATATTCAAATGTAAAATAGGAATATTCTAAAAGACGATTTAGAAACCTGCTTAAAGTAAAATGTTCAGTTACTTATCTTTAAGTCTAAATCATTACTCTGATGGTGAGAATTTTTAAAAGGATTAAAGAAAAATTAGTGAGAAAAGGAGAGGTAAGAAAATATCTTTTATATGCAATTGGTGAAATCCTCCTCGTTATGATAGGGATCCTTCTTGCCCTCCAAGTGAATAACTGGAATGAAAACCGGAAATCAAAGAATATTGCTCAATCACATTTAGTATCGTTGAAAGAAGATCTGAAAGCAGACCAGGATCAATTGACAATGAATGAAGAGTACATAAATATGTATGAAAAAGCAGGATTTAATGTTTGGAATCAATTATACGAGGATGAAAAAGAAGTGGATAATTCTACCGTAAATGAAGATTTTTTAAAGCTTCATTTATTCAGAGAATTCTCTCCGGCAAAGACGGCATATGAAAACCTGGTAAACAGTGGTGGTATTAACCATATTAAGAATGAAAGATTGTTAAAGTTATTAACTACTTATTATAGTATCGAGCCTTTTGCAATCAGGTCAAGGGAGCAAAGGAGTCGTCTCACCAATGAATATGATCCATTCCGGATTAAGTATGCTCCCGATGGTATGTTAAGAGATTACTTTGAGAAGGCCATCAATAACCATCCCAGATTTGATGCTCAAGGATATAAAATAGACTGGCTCAGTGTAAGGAAAGACAATAATTACAAAGATCTTCTTGAGCAATTAATTGCAATGAGAGTGCCGGCCCGATTTAGAATTGAATCCAATCGTCAACGAATAAGTGAAATATTGAAAGAAATTGAATTAACAATGGCTCCAAAATAGAGCCTAAATTAATATCTTCAAGGACAATGAATTAGATCCAGTGTAATACTTATTGAGCTGTTCAGAGAATAGTATGAAGTGAAGACATAGACTAAAAAAGGCCATCTCTACAAGAGATAGCCTTGAATTGTGGGCGATAACGCCTATGGCGTCACAGGTGAGAGACTCGAACCTGCCTACCGAGGTACGCAGGCAGGCTCCCGACCCTCACGCCTTTGGCGTGATGCTCTGAATCAACTAATTTTATCGCCTTAAATCTTCTAAGA
>JABDLO010000536.1 GCA_013002995.1 Saprospiraceae bacterium
ACACAATCCATTGGTGCATATCCATTTTCCATAAAAGATATCAGACCTGATGTTCTTGCTGTATCTTCATACAAATGGCTTCTTGGTCCTTACGGTATCGGCCTGGCATATTACAGTGATAGATTCGCAAACGGATCTCCCATTGAGAATAGCTGGTTAAATAGACTCAACAGCGACGATTTTGCCAGATTGGTCGATTACCAGGATGAATACCGATCCGGTGCATATAGATATAGCGTAGGTGAAAGCAGTAACTTTCTAGCCATACCAATGATGGACTCAGGTATTCAACAAATTCTTAAATGGGGAGTAGATTCCATCCAGGAGTATGGGCATCACATACTTGGCAATCATCTAGAGGAGTTAAATGCTCACAGTTTTAAAACTGCTCCAGCTGGAGAGCGAGGAAATCACCTTTTCGGAATTGGCATTCCACATCACATACCGCCAAAGAAACTTGCTGCATACCTTAAAGAGAAAAATATTTTTATTTCTGTAAGAGGATCATACATTAGGGTATCTCCTTATGTCTACAATACAACTGAGGACATCTCCAGACTTAAAAATGCCTTAATTGAAGCTTCTAATGTTCTCTAAAATAATGAAAGTTGCTTCTGCTTCATCATTTCATATAAATCCAGGTCATATTCTATAGGGGTATCATCCATGAGATACAATCGTCGAGCCAGATCAAATTGTTGGTGTATGATATCTGCTATCAATCCGGATCCTTTCATACGCTCTCCGAAGGCAGAACTATTTAACTTCCCTTTGTGCAACGACTTTACTTTATTCAAAACTTTCTTTTCACGATCAGGATAGTTTTTACCCAACCAATCAGTGAAAATCTCAGCTACATCACCATTCAATCTCACAACCAGTTGTCTTACCGTTCTTGCACCTGCTTCAGCCAGCTTCTTGACCAAAGGTAGAATGTCATGATCATTCAGTCCTGGAATGATAGGAGCAGCCAGCACTACCACTGGGATTCCATGTTGTGCCAGTTGTCTGACAAGTTGAATCCTTTTATTGATGGAAGATGTACGAGGCTCTAACCTTTGCCGTAAGGTATCATCGAGGGTATTGATGGATACTGCTACCGATACCAATTTGTGAATGGCTAGATTTTTAAGGATGTCCAGATCTCTGAGGATCAGACTGTTTTTAGTTACCAGAGTTACAGGATGTCTGTGCTTCCAGAATACTTCCAGGCACTTCCTCGTGATCATTGTTTTCCTCTCAATTGGCTGATAGCAATCCGTATTGCCTGACATCATAATCGGAGTTGACTTCCAGGATTTGGAAGATAATGCCTTATCTAATAATTCCGGTGCATTCTGCTTCACCATGATCTTGGACTCAAAATCCAATCCTGCACTATATCCCCAGTAGGGATGTGTATTTCTGGCATAACAATAAACACAGCCATGTTCACAGCCCTGGTAAGGGTTGAGTGAAAAATCTCCTGGGACATCCGGACTATCGACTTTATTGAGTATGGTCTTTGCGTCAACAAATAAATATTGAGTGCTGACCTGAGGCTTATCATTTTCACCAGGAAACAATATTGGATTGGATGGCCTTACCTCACTAAAGAACTTGTTGCTTGGATTTATTTGAGCTCCTCTTCCTTTTAACATTAAATTCATGATGTCGCTATTTTCGTCATATTATAGATGAAAAATCCGACTAAGTTATATTTAATATTTTAAACTGTCAAGTATTAAGAGTTTTTTTTATAGCCACTGGACTATAAAAGTTCAATATATCTTGTAAAGATTATTGGTACATTTGCGATGTGGAAGGGTATAAAATTAAGTTGCAGCAGTTTGAAGGTCCATTTGATCTTTTGCTATTCTTTATAGAGAGAGATGAGCTGGATATTTATGACATTCCTATTTCTAAGATTACAGATGACTTTCTGTCTTACATAAAACAACTTGAAACCCTCAATATCGACGTGGCCAGTGAATTTATCCTGGTAGCAGCTACGCTGATGCGGATCAAAGCAAAAATGCTGATACCTCGAAAAGAAATTGATGAAGAAGGAAACGAGATTGACCCCAGAGAAGAACTCACCCAGAGATTATTGGAATACAAAAAGTACAAAGACATCCTTGAAGAAATGAGGGTTCTTGAAGCTGAACGCTCGAAAAAATTTGAACGATCTGGAGTTGCCAGCGAACTAAAAGATATTGCCACGAAGGCACTGGTTGATATAGAATTAGAATCACTAACCATGTTTAAGTTGCTTAAGACATTCGAGAAGCTCATTGCAAGGTATGAAGATCGACAGAATAGAACTTATCATGAAATAGTGAAGTACCCTTATACGGTAGAAAACCAACAGACCTATATATTTCAGATAATAAAAATTACGGGCACCACTACTTTTACCCGATTATTTGAAGGTTTAGAAAACCGAGTACATGCTATAGTCACTTTCTTATCACTTCTTGAAATGTTAAACCTTCAGAAGGTTGCCATTCAACAGAGGGAGGGGATCAATAATTTTGAGATAAGTCTTGCATAGAACATTCTACATTTGCATAAGCATCAAAACCTAAAAGATATCGTCCCAAACCATTGATTTTCATCATAGGAAATGGATAAATCCGGGTCTATATCTGTTAATTCTCCAAAGGTCTTATTGATCTCCATAAAAATATTGTCATCGAGCATTATACCAGCTCCAATATTGAAAAGATTACCTTTTCCTGAATGAACACCTCTTCCTAGTGACGAGCGGTAGGAGCCATAATTACCAATCGCGTAAATTCTTTTCATAAACGGCAATGCCTGGGATAAGCCTATACCTAAGTAAGTAGACCGATAAGGTGATACGATTGAATTAGAAGGTGACACTCTTGCCACACCATATATGCTTGTCATTTCCCAAAAATTCCAACCCAACTTTACTTCAATTACCAGTGCTCTAAATCCGGAAAATTCTTTAGTTCTGAAGTCTTCCTCAACCATATATGATCCGGCATGGCCAGAATCTCCTGCTCCAAAACCAATTGTAGTTATTCTTCCACTATCATATTGTGCCTCAGAATTTATAGAAAGCGCCAGGAACATCATCAATGCAATAAATGTCAATATCCTCATTTTCGGTTTATGTCTCTAGTGTGTTTAGTAACAAAGATTTTTAAAAAATTTACTTTGAAGCACGAATGTAGCCAAGAATAGAAACTATTGTCCGCCAGGATAAATTAAAGAAATGTTATCATCCAAGTGTATGAATGTAGCAGGGTAAAGTGTTACGAAATAATGCATTAGTATATTCTTTGAGCATTAATAATCACCAAATAAATGAGGGAAGAGAAGTGCAAGAGGCGTAACTTCTTCTAATTATCTGAAATGTTTGAGATAGACAAGGTTTTTAATCAATAATATCCTACCTTTGCAGCGATTTTAAGACACCTTATTTAAGAAAGAATAAACACCTTAACAATATGGCTAATATCGGTCAGGTAAAACAAGTAATTGGTCCAGTTGTGGACGTAAGCTTTGAAGGTGAAGGATCGATCCTTCCCGAAATTTTCAACTCGTTGTATATTGATAGAGCTAACGGTGAAAAACTAATCCTTGAAGTTCAGCAACACCTTGGAGAAGATAGTGTAAGAGCTATCGCCATGGATAGTACTGATGGACTTACCAGAGGTACTCAAGTTTTCGATACAGGTAAGCCAATTGCTATGCCTGTAGGAGAGGAAATCAAAGGCAGACTCTTTAATGTTGTGGGAGAAGCCATTGATGGAATTGGACCTGTAGAAAAAGATGAGAATGCATATCCAATCCACCGTAAGCCGCCGAGATATGAAGACCTTTCAACTGAATCAGAAGTGCTTTTTACCGGGATCAAGGTTATTGATTTGATAGAGCCTTATTCCAAAGGTGGTAAAATTGGACTATTCGGAGGAGCTGGTGTGGGAAAGACCGTATTGATCATGGAGTTGATTAACAACATCGCCAAAGGATATGAAGGAATTTCTGTATTTGCCGGTGTTGGAGAAAGAACAAGAGAAGGAAACGACCTCTTGAGGGAGATGATTGAATCAGGTGTTATTAAGTATGGAGAAGAGTTCGTTGAAGATATGGAAAATGGCGGATGGGATCTTTCTAAAGTGGATAAAAAAGAATTAGTAAAATCTCAGGCTACCTTAGTATTCGGTCAGATGAATGAACCTCCGGGTGCAAGAGCAAGGGTGGCACTATCAGGATTGACAGTGGCTGAATATTACAGAGATGGTGACTTAAACGACCCTTCAGGAGGAAGAGATATACTTTTCTTTATTGATAATATTTTCCGATTTACTCAGGCTGGATCTGAGGTATCTGCACTTTTAGGAAGGATGCCTTCAGCAGTAGGATATCAACCTACACTGGCTACAGAAATGGGTATCATGCAGGAAAGGATTACTTCAACTAAGAGAGGATCTATTACATCTGTTCAGGCTGTATATGTACCTGCGGATGACTTGACTGACCCCGCACCAGCGACTACATTCGCTCACTTGGATGCAACTACAGTATTGAGTAGAAAAATTGCTTCATTAGGTATATATCCTGCTGTGGATCCATTGGATTCTAGATCAAGAATCCTTGTTC
>JABDLO010000548.1 GCA_013002995.1 Saprospiraceae bacterium
TCTTACTACTCACAGGACCTACAGATCCCTTGATTTTAAATTTATTGAAATTCCCATTTCTCATTCTTACATCCATGACAGAAGCGAGTCTTCCACCATATTGAGCAGGAATATTCCCTTTGAATAAATCAACCTTACTGATCAATTCAGAGTGGAAGGTGGAGAAGAATCCTAAAGCATGAGACGAATTAAAAAGGAAACCCTCATCCTGCTGGATAAGATTCTGATCAACATCACCTCCTCTTACGTTGAATCCACCTGCTCCCTCTCCTATTGTAGAAACTCCGGCGGTAAGCAAAAGACTCTTCACAACATCAGATTCTCCCATAAAAGATGGAAGTTTCTCAATATTTTTAATATCAAGTGTAGCAACTCCGATCTGTACTCCTTCAACTTTAGCATCAGGTGATTCAGCACTGATGGTAACTTCATCCAGGTTTACAGCTGCTTTTTCAACCCTCAATTCAACGTCACCAGAGCTCTGAATATTAAATTCTTCCGTGTAATCCTGGTAACCGAGGTAGGTAATCTTTAATTCCCTAATACCCGCTGGTACTTCAAGTGTGAATTTACCTTCAGTATCTGTGATCGTTCCCTGATTAGTCTCAGTATAAACAATACTTGCTCCGATGATCGGTTCATCTGTCTGATCATCGAATACATATCCGGTGATTGTGGCATTTCCACTTGCATCCAGCTGATCAACATTTCCTATTGATCTCATTTCAACTGTTTCTACTGCCTCTTCTATCCCTTCTACGCGCTTGTAATAATCAATCGTATACACTTCATTTACAATCTTCTCTGGCATAATTACATACGCATAGTCTCTATAAGAGATAAAGCTCATTGGAGATCCAAGAAACAGGGATTCCATAACTTCTGACAATGGGGTAGCTGAAAAAGTCAGATTGTAAGTTTTTCTTGGCAACTCTAATGCCTTATAATAGAAGTTGATGTTGTACTTATCCTGGATGGTTTTCAGAATCTGCTCGCAATTCTGATCAGTAAAGTTTTCTGTAATAAGCACTTCACTTTGATCCTGTGCATTGATTGAAAGGCAAAGGAATAATAGGAATAGGAATGTAAATAGTCTTTTCATGTTATATCGATCGCGAGGTTAAACCTCTTAATGTTAGTCAATTATTGAACTCGTAAATTATTTCAAATTGAAGCAAAATTTACGCGTGGCATCTGTTATGCCGCACAAAATAGAAGAAAATTGAAAAGAAATATGTATGTAAAAATGTCTTGCAAGACATTTTTGTATAATATCGTTAGTATCCTGGTTTTAATTCAAATGTATCTAAAAATCCAGTGTGGAAATTACCTTCTCTGAATGACTTGTCCCGCATCAATTGTTTATGAAATGGTAAGGTAGTTTTTATTCCTTCCACTACAAATTCATCTAATGCCCGCTCCATCTTGGTAATACATTCTTCCCTGGTCTGGGCTCTGCAGATCAACTTAGCAATCATAGAATCGTAATATGGTGGCACTGTATAACCTGCATATACATGAGTATCTACTCTTACTCCATGGCCCTTTGGACTATGAAAAGATGTAATTTTACCCGGACTTGGTCTGAAATTATTATACGGATCTTCAGCATTGATCCGACATTCTATAGCATGCATACTGGGTAGATAATCTTTACCTGTAATTGGTATTCCTGCTGCAACTTTTATCTGTTCCTTTATTAAGTCATGATCTATGACCTCTTCAGTTACCGGATGCTCTACTTGAATCCGGGTATTCATTTCCATGAAGTAGAATTTCTTATACTTATCAACCAGGAACTCTACTGTTCCGACGCCTTCATAATTGATTGATTTTCCTGCTTTTACAGCAGCCTTACCCATCTTAGATCTTAAACGGCTATCCATGAATGGAGATGGGCACTCTTCAACTAGTTTCTGATGTCTCCTCTGGATAGAACAATCTCGCTCAGATAAATGAATGACTTTCCCTTTTTGATCTCCAATTATCTGGAATTCTATGTGGCGAGGTTCTTCAATATATTTTTCAACATACATTCCGTCATTACCAAATGAAGCCTTGGCTTCTTGGCGGGCTTTATTCCATTGAGACTCAAACTCTTCCGGTCTGTGAACAATTCTCATTCCTTTACCTCCCCCACCGGCAGTAGCTTTTAAGATGACCGGATAACCGATATCCTTAGCGATTTTAAGCCCTGAATTAATATCTTTCAATAACCCATCAGATCCAGGTACAACAGGTACACCTGCTTTCACCATAGTTTCTTTTGCGGTGATTTTGTCACCCATCATATCAATCATTTCCGGTGATGGCCCTATAAACTTTACACCATATTCAGTACATATCTCAGCAAAACCTGAATTTTCAGCCAGAAATCCATAACCAGGGTGTACTGCATCCGCATTGGTAATTTCAACTGCAGCCATTATCCTGGGAATATTAAGATAAGATTCTGCACTGGAAGCAGGTCCAATACATACAGCCTCATCGGCAAATCTTACGTGGAGACTATCTTTATCAGCAGTAGAATAAACAGCTACTGTATTGATATCCATTTCTTTACATGTCCTGATAATCCTCAGGGCGATTTCCCCCCTATTGGCAATTAATACCTTATTAAACATATGATTAGTTTTTAACCTTTGGGATCAACGAGGAAAAGTACCTGGTCATATTCACATGGTGAAGCATCTTCCGTTACCACCTTTACTATTTTACCTCCTACTTCACTTTCAATTTCATTAAATAGTTTCATGGCTTCAACAATACATACCGTTTCACCAGGTTCAACCATATCACCTACTTTTTTGAATGGTGGTTTATCCGGACCAGGTGATCGATAGAATGTTCCTACAATAGGAGATTTAATTTCTATTAAGTCCGAGGTTTCTGATTCTCCAGAAGCTGGATGATCTGCTTTGGCTGGAGCAGGAGGAGCAGCGGGAGCTGACTCTGAAATAGGCGGTTGAGCATGTGGAGCAGCAACAGCCTGATGTGGCATTGAGACAATTGGGGCAGGAGCAACAGTACTTACTTTTTCTCCGCCTTTCTGGAATTGCTTGGTCCTTATGACAAGCTCCATGTCTTCTTTTTTAAGTTTAAATTCAGTAAGGTCAGTCTTCTGAATCAACTTTATTAGGTCTTGTATTTCTTTAAAGGTCATGGTTTGAGATTTAGGATTTTACTCTTTCAACATAAGATCCAGAAGATGAGTCTACTTTGATGACATCTCCTTCATTTATAAATATAGGAACTTTAATTTCAGCTCCTGTTTCTACAGTTGCAGGCTTTGTAACATTTGTCGCCGTATCTCCTCTTACTCCCGGCTCTGTATAGGTTACTTTTAATTCAATGTATTGAGGCAGTTCGATAGTGAGAGGAATGTTCTGTTCAGCATGATATAACATTTCAACATGCTCTCCTTCTTTTAGAAGATCAGATCGGTCAATCATTTCTTTTTGGATCATAACCTGCTCATAGGTATCGTTGTCCATAAAATGAAAGCCAGAATCATCAGAATATAAAAATTGAAATTTTCTTCTTTCTACCCTTACTATATCAATCTTATGACCGGCAGGAAATGTATTATCAATTACTTTTCCTTTAGTGAGACTTTTTAACTTCGTTCTTACAAATGCCGGGCCTTTCCCAGGTTTTACATGTAAAAATTCTACAACAGTGTAAACATCATTGTTATAATTGATGCACAACCCATTTCTTATTTCAGAGGTATTTGCCATGTAATATATTTTGCGTTTTAATAATTTTTGTACCTATTCTCACTCTTATTTCAGGCCGCAAAGATAAAAATCCCTGACTTATCCACCATCGTATGACCATTTCAATAGTGATGAACCCCATGTGTATCCACCACCAAAAGCCGTCAAAATTAGATTATCTCCTTTTTTCAGCTTAGATTCATAATCCGCAAGACACAATGGCAATGTTCCCGCAGTAGTGTTTCCATACTTCTGAATATTGACCATTACTCGCTCAGATGGGAAATCCAACATATCTCCTACAGACTTTATAATCCTCATATTAGCTTGATGGGGAACCAACCAATTAACGTCATCAATCTCCATAGAGTTTCTGCTTAAGACCTCCTTTACTGTAGTAGTCATTCCGGTAACAGCAGCTTTAAATACAGGACGACCATCTTGAAATACATAATGTTCTCTTGCAAGAACCGTTTCAGCACTAGCAGGTCTTAAAGATCCTCCTGCTTTCATATGCAAATTTTCACGTCCTGATCCATCACCTCTAAATACAGAATCGATTACACCATATCCTTCCTCATTAGGCTCCAATAAGACTCCCCCTCCGCCATCTCCAAAAATGATACAGGTGGACCTGTCTGTATAATCAATGATGGAAGACATCATATCTACTCCGATTACAACCACTTTTTTTAATGCGCCAGACTCGACAAATTTGGCACCTGTAGTCAGAGCATACAAAAATCCGGAACAAGCTGCATTGATATCAAATCCAAAACCATTATTACACCCACATTTATCCATAATGGTATTGGCTGTATCAGGAAAGGTCATATCAGGTGTTACGGTAGCACAAATCAGAAGTTCTATTTCTTCAGGCTTGGATCCACTCTTTTCTAATAATCCATTTAAAATTGCTGCCCCCATATCAGAAGTAGCCTTTCCGGGTTCTCTTAATATCCTCCTTTCTTTGATCCCGGTTCTTGTTGAAATCCATTCGTCGGAAGTTTCTACCATTCCTTCCAGGTCTTTATTTGACAGAACTGAATCAGGTACATAGGAATGCACAGAAGTAACAGCGGCTTTGATTGAATTCATTGTGTTAATTGGTTTATATCGGACCTTTTCTATCCGGACCGCTAAATTAACTTAGCTTATAGACAATGCAAAATAAATATTTAATACATTATGAATTATTTTAACATTTATAACACTAAATACAAGCTACTTACACATATTATAATATAATATAAATAATTATTATCTGATAACCCTATCTCCTTTGGTATCCTTTTTGCATCCCTAATTGCATATTCATCAAATCTTTACACTTTACAAATTAGAATTATATGAAAAAGAAGATGAGGTTTCTGGCGGTAATGATCTTAACTCTATCAATTAATTGCATTTATGGTGAAAGTGGTTTTCCCCATTATTTCAATAAAGGAGAAGTTAAGGAGATGATGCAAAAGGCTGGAAGTGAAGGAAAGTTATTTTTTATAGACTTTTATGCCGACTGGTGCACTCCTTGTAAATGGATGGATCAGACCGTATTTTCAGATAAGGAAGTCGAACAAATGTTGACAGAAAATTACATCCCAATCAAGGTAAATATTGATGAGATTGAAGGATTTGAGCTTAAGCAAAAATATAAAGTTGGTGTTCTTCCTACAATAATGGTATTTAACAGCAAAGGACAAGTAGTTGAACGTATTGAAGAAACAATGAATGTTGATGAATTATTAAAAATGCTAATCCTTCACAATAATCCCAATAACAAAGTGAAGATCAAGCACGATTTCAATGTTTCTCCAGGTGGAAATAAGGATCAACTGGCCAAAAGAGAAATGACCCAAGCCTATCTAAGGTATATTGAGTCAGAGTCTCGACAAAACAAAAATTACAGACTGCAGATGGGTATGTATTATGATTATCAATCTGCCTTTGATAAAGTGGAAACCCTTAAAAGGACTTTCCTTGAACCCATCATTGTGGTAAATGATATAAAAGATGAGAAAGTAAGATTCAAAGTTATGATGGGTGAATTTCAGACAATGTCAGAAGCTGAAAGCTTCCAAAAAATATTACATGATGATTTTTCAATTGAATCTATCATCAATTAATTCCCATGGAACTATCCCATTCCAAGAATTGATTTAAGTGGCAATGAGATCCGGAGCATTATTCCGGATCCATTGCTTATTTTTCTGCAAAGTCATTCCCTCCTTACTGGATTAAAGACCTGAATTATACATTACTTTTTACCGTGTTCAATTAATATTGTTATAGGTATCTATTAATGTAAAAAGCAGCAATTATTTTTAATGCAGTATCAATATTGTAAACGATTATACTAATTTTGCATTTCTCTTAGCCGAGATAGCAATAATGCAGTAGTGATCTCGTTTTTGTTTACGTTAAAATGCTGGTATTTAACAATACTTGAATTACAAGTATTATTAATTTATATGTTATTGATATCCAGTGTTCTAAAATTGATTAAACCACAGATACAGGTAATGAGAATAAGTGGATTGAAAGTAATTCTTCTGTTATTAGTCACAATATGTTGGAGCACCAATGAAGGAAATTGTTCTGACATGGAAGAGCAACCTCCTTTTGGAGCATTAAAAATAATTTCTTCTTCTGTGTCAGGAGTTGAAGGATCAACGGTATGTGTAGATATTTCTGTTGAGAATTTTGAAGCGATGTTATCACTCCAATTTGCTCTGCAATTCGATCCTACAGTTGTTGCTCCTATATGCCCTCCTACCCAGCTGAATCTATTCGGCCTGATGCCTACTCAATTCAATTGTAATGATACAGATCAGGGATTTGTAAAGATGGTATGGCTGGATCCCAATACCGGTCTCAGTGGTGGAGTTACAGAACCAGATGGCTATGTGATTTTTACATTGTGTTTTGATCTGATTGGAGATCCGGGAGAGATCAGCCCTATTGCAGTTACTATAGACCAATTAGACCTTGACTTAGAGTATTCTCAGATAACAGACCCTGACGATACTAATACTTTTGAAACATTCACGACTGCTGAAATCATGGGAGGAGAGATAGAGATCCTATGTGGTCAACTTTCAGTTTTTGAAGGGCATTGTGATAGTGATGGAAGCTCTAATACAGGAGCAATTACATTCTATCCATGTGGCGGAACTGCACCATATAATTACACTATTCCTCAGGTACCAACATCTGGCATCATCAACAATGATCGTGAAGAAGTTACCATAACAGATTTAGCACCAGGTGCTTACGACATCAATGTAACTGATGCCACAGGAACAATGGAATCGATTAATGTCGTTATAGGTAATTCTACTTCACTTTCTGTTGCACCATCCGTATTTCCTCCTTCCTGCTGGGACAGAGAAAACGGACGCATCAACATAAATAACTCTATTGCCGGTGGAATCCTTCCTTATACAACACAATGGTCGACTGGGCTATACAACAACGATGAGTTGAGAAGATTAGGAAATGGCACTTACGGATTGACGGTAACAGATGCCCAGGGTTGTAAAGTCACGCAAGACATACCTGTATTTATAGATACACTTAGGGCTAGTGCCAGTATCCTTAACCTACCTACCTGTCCTGGATCCAATGATGGAGAGGTGTTTCTCACAGCATCTGGTGGTACACCTTACAGTGGATTCAGATATTCTTTCAATGGTAATAGTCCATCAGTAGATTACATGGACAATACAGCGT
>JABDLO010000004.1 GCA_013002995.1 Saprospiraceae bacterium
CTCTAAGAGTGCTATAAATACGCTTGGAGTTCTTTCAAGTATTTCTATTGATTTATTTAAGTTAAAATTCATAGCTGTATAGGTTTAATAACGAATTCGGTTGATCAATGGTCGATTATAACGAAACCTTACTTCATATTGAAATTTGAATTTCGGATACTTCCTCCAAATGCAGACCACCATTGAACTCCAATAATAACATTTACACTTTACCAAGTTATAAAAATTGTGCCTACTTGTTTTCTTCCTATACAATTCTGCAGCGATAGATATGCTTTCATGATTTCAGTCTGGCTTCTTCCTTAGAGAACTCATTCATTCTTACTATTTTCAAGTCAGAAAAATTTAATATGGCCAACCTAAATACAAAAGCCGACCAGGAAACAACCTATGATGCCATAGTTATCGGATCCGGTATTAGTGGAGGAGTAGCTGCCAAGGAATTGTGTGAGAAAGGATATAAGACCCTGATGCTGGAAAGAGGAAGGCTGGTTAAGCATGGAGAGTATCCCACCGCAGGAATGGACAGCTGGGATATGCCGGGAAGAGGATCGATGTCACCACAGGATCTTAAAGAGAAGAAATATGTGACCAGAACTGGTTTCATAGGGTACGATAACAAGCACTTCTTTATTAATGATGCCGAGCATCCTTATGAAGAAAGGCAAAGATTTGACTGGATCAGGTCCAATCAGACGGGTGGTCGATCCCTGGTATGGGGCCGCCAATGTTATCGGTGGAGTGACCTGGACTTTGAGGCTAATGCCCGGGAAGGAATTGCCATTGACTGGCCGATAAGGTATAAGGATTTAGCTCCTTGGTATGACCATGTTGAAAGCTTCGTAGGGGTGAGCGGAGAGAAAATGGGCCTTGCGCACCTTCCTGATGGACAATTTTTAAAACCCATGGAATTGAATTGCCTGGAAAAGCACGTCAAGGAAAGAATGGAGAAAAAGTGGGAAGGAAGGTATCTGACCATCGGAAGGGTGGCACATGTGACTGAACCGTTTAATGACCGTGGGACTTGTCAGTTCCGGAATCGTTGTTCAAGAGGGTGCCCTTATGGTGCATATTACAGCAGCAATGCTGTGGCTATCCCTATGGCAGAAAAAACAGGTAATCTGACAGTAAGGCCATTTTCATACGTCCTTTCCATTATCTATGATAAGGATACGCAAAAAGCCAGCGGCGTTAGGATCCTTGATACAGAAACCAACGAAAGCATAGAGTATAAATCAAGAATTGTCTTCTTATGTGCATCAGCATTGGGATCAACACACATCCTGCTTAACTCCACATCAGACCGATTCCCCAATGGGATGGGAAATGATAGCGATCAGTTGGGAAGGAATATTATGGATCACCATTACTTTGTCGGAGCAGTAGGAATCTATGAAGGAATGGAAGATCAATATTATTCCGGTAATCGCCCCAACGGTATCTATATACCCAGATTCAGGAATATAGGAAACGATAGACAGGAAGCTTTCAAGAGGGGATATGGCTACCAGGGTGGTGGTGAAAGAATGGGATGGGGTAGAGGCGGAAATATGAAAAACTATGGTAAAGAGTATAAAGATTCCTTAATGAAGCCGGGTGCATGGAAGATGACACTCAATGGATTCGGAGAGTGCCTCCCCTATGAAGAAAACCGGGTGACACTGAGTGAAACCATGACCGATAAATGGGGACAGCCGGTACTTTCTTTCAATGCCACATTCAAGGAAAATGAACTGAACATGCGAAAGCAGATGATGCAGGATGCAGTTGATATGCTTGAGGAAGCAGGAATGAAAGAAATCACAACTTTTGATTACATCGGTGGAGTAGGGAAGGGCATCCATGAAATGGGAACAGCCAGAATGGGCCGTGACCCTAAGACTTCTGTGCTGAATGAATGGAATCAAATCCATGCTGTAAAAAATGTATTCTGTACAGATGGAGCTTGTATGACTTCTGCTTCCTGTGTCAATCCTTCTATTACCTACATGGCTTTAACGGCCAGAGCAGTTGATTACGCCCACCAGGAACTTAACCGTCAAAACATCTGATTCATGGATAGAAGAGAAGCCATTAAAACCACTTCCCTGATTATGGGATTTACATTAACCGGAGCTGCACTTAGTGGTACTCTTTCAGGGTGTAAAGCTGATACCGGCCAAGGATGGAAACCACAATCCTTGAGTATGGAGTCAGATGAATTCCTTGCTGAATTGAGCGAGTTCATTCTACCCGCATCTGATACACCGGGAGCTAAAGATGTATATGTCAATCGATTTATAGATCAGATCGTTACTGATTATTTTGATGAGGCTGGAAGGGAGAAATTTATTCTAAACATTCAATCGTTAGCGGAAGAATGTAAAGATCAGATGGGTAACGACTTTATCCATCTGGATGAACAGGGTAAAACAGACTTCGTAGATGCCGAGGAAGCAAAAGGAGGATCTCTGCCTTTCAATCTCTGGGGAAATCAGTTGGGACCCGGAGAGAATCTCACATTTTATCGCGAATTAAAATCGATGATCCTATGGGGGTATTTTACTTCTGAAAAAGTAGGGACGGAAATATTGACATACAACCCGATACCGGGGTCGTATATTGGATGCAGGCCATTGGAGGAAGGGGAACGTATTTAATGAAGGTAAATCTGAATTTGAATATTCGATTGTAATATTGGTTCGAAGTTGCAAACTTCGAACAGCGAGCATAAAAAAGTGCAAAAAGTAAACAGGATAAGTAATTAAATGACTGACCCACCAGTATCCTATAAACTTTTTTTATTTGACGGCATAGGAGCGATTGTGTCTGCTTTGCTCTTAGGTATTGTTCTTGTACAGTTCAATAGGTATATAGGGATGCCCTCCAATGTCTTATATATGCTTGCATCAGTGGCTGTGGTTTTGAGTATGTATTCAATCACATGTTATATAAAAAGAGTGAAAAATTGGAAGACATGTTTAAAAGGCATCTCCATTTTAAATCTGCTTTATTGTATGCTCACTGCTATGATGGTATACTACAATTGGGATCAAATCAAAACATTAGGAGTTACATATTTTACTATTGAAATTATTCTGATTATTGGGATTGCTGTTTTTGAGTTGAGGATTGCTTCTTGAAATATGATAACTTACTATTTCAACAATTCCCAATTCTTATAGCCACCGATTTCCTTCCCCCCCAGGAGGTTATTTTCGATCCACGTGAGCACTCTATATTTCAGTTTTTCATGTTTGTTCAATGGGCGGGTAGGAGTCCAGGATGAACTATAATTCAACTTGTCTTTCCAAAAATGGTGCTCTAAGTTCTCTTGCATTACTGCAGGATGAGTGCCGGAGAATCTAGGTATTCTTCCGAGTGGACCATAATCATAGTGATTCTCTCTGTCAGCGTATTCTTTTTCTGCCTGTTTTATACCTCTGTGTAAACCGTCATGGATTTTTTTCTTGTTCTGCATGAGTTCCGGGGGGCGTACCCATCCATAGTGAAACACCCTGGCATCTATTTTTCTGACTTTAAGTTTGCTGCCATCTTGATTCCTGAAAGATTGTGCATCTTTAATAGATTGAATGCTTCTTCCATTTCTGATGATTCTGATCTCATTTTTATACCAACCATGATAGGGAAGATGATGCTCGTAATCTCCCCAGAAATGATGGTAATTAAATAAGAATCCATCTGTAGTTTCATCCTTCAAGTACTGGAGGCATGCGTTTCGGATACAGGGAAGATCTTCTTCATGGATGACTTCATCTGCCTGAAGGTAAAAGCACCAGTCGCCGGAGCATTTGCTCAAGGCAAAATTGGTTTCTTCAGCCAGAATACGGCTTTTTCTAAAACTTTTTTCAGACCATGTCCTGGGATAGATCTTAATCTTAGGAGATTCGATTTCTTTAATAATGGCTTCTGTTCGATCGTCTGAATCGCCGGTACCCAAGGCAATAACGTACTCATCCACAATTGGAAGAATGGATAATATGGATTCCCTAATCGGGAAATATAGCTTTTCAGCATTCCGTACCATGGTAAATCCACTGATCTTCATGGTACAAATATACATTTGCCGTAAGGCTTATCCAGTAATTAATGGACTACCGGTAAAAGCAACGTAAAAAATCAGCCCGAGAATGCTGGCATAAAGAATAGAAAATACCCACACTATGGACAAGGCATCGGTCTTCTTTCTTAACATATGTCCCACCAGAGGGATGGCCTGAATGCTGTGTAAACCGAAGAAGTGAGCCGCTCTCATGTCTCCATGATCAATGCTCCAATTCAGGAAAGGAATACCTGCTCCACCATCTTCGCCACCTACGCTGTGGGCACCATTTCCGATCATATAACCACCTACCCAATTGGCAGCTACGAAAACGATCAATGCTAAGCGGATAGCCCAGATATAAGAAGGTTTTCTACCGGTATCAATAATGAAAAATAGAAACGCAACTATGATAATACATACTGTATTGATGGCGATCATAGTACCCATGATGGCGAATAGACTTCCGTCAAATGCAGTTTCGAAATTAAAATGTGACCTTACACCTCTCCAGGACTGAAAGTAAATCACCGCGATTTCTGCCAGCATTGATATACCAATGACAAATGAAAGGGTGGTTGTCATCTTTGGAAATCTAGGTTTTAATTCATTCATGATCCAACCAAAAGTCCACAGATAGAAAGTAATCGAAATGCTGAATTTCATGGGTTTTACCCAGGCATTGATTCCCATCACATGAGTAGCATCTAATAATGACATAATGCCTGCACCTAAGAATAGGAAAACATGCACCCACCCGATCAACCAAAGAAAAGGATTTCGATTTTTAAGCTCCCTGAGAAAATTTAAAATGATCATAACTGATAGCTTTTTTGGTAATAATGGTACGGATAAGAAGGTAGGTGAGTAGTCCTATCGGGCCCAACATGAAGGTAAGAAAGAAACAAGGGATCAATAATAAGTGAGGCACTCCATTTTTTCTTGCATCTCCCAGTTCCCAGCACCCAAGCCATAAGTCAAATGCCAGATAATGTACCCATCCCGCAAGTAGTGCATGGTCATCCTGAAACAATAATCTTACTTCTTCAATGGAGCCGAATCCACCTTCACCATTTCCGAAGTAACCTACGATCAGGTACAGGTAAACCAGAGATAATAATATAGGGATAAGTCCTTTCTGAATGATGATATCGGCTATCTTGATGTACCGAGATAAGATTAAGATGAGCCAGCCGACCATTGCTGCCATGTTACATATCCCGAATAAGCTTTGTGGATCCATAGTTTTTAACTTTAGTATGTGAATGAAAATACAGAATTAAAATCGCAGCAAATAAAAGAATCGCTTAATCTGTCCGATAAGGTGATCAAATGGACTCAGCATAGGATTTTAAGTTGGATAAGAGATCCTTCAGGATGGATCTATACTTCCTTTTAAAAAGGGGTAATATCAGATTGATCCATCGGGAAGATGGATTGGGGTGTACTTCTACCTTTAATTTACTTCCGATCTCATCAGGGTAAATCATGAAATAAACATATACTTCGCCGATGATAGGCACTTTTGATTTCTCACCGAAGGACCACACTCCTGGTTCTTTAGGGCCTTGTATGGTTTCGAATTCTATTTCTTTTCCCTGAATGATGCAGATGTGCTGACTGCCAGATTTGTTCATTTCCTTCTCATCATAAGTGATCTTTTCAACTCCCGGATTCCACTTAAGCCGATGGTCAAAGTTGATCATGATCTCGAAAAGGTCAACTGGTTTTATATTGATTTTCTTTTCAAGAATCAAAGGATTAGGGTTGATGTGTGCCGGCCTTAATGCTTCTGGCTCTTCTACATGATTCTTAAGGTGTCCCAGATCAGCATAGTGATAAGAGATCAACCCTACATCTTCATTTCCATATTGTTGTTGTCCTGATTGTAAGGTTTTTGCATTTATTATCTCCAGGATCTGATTTTTACTCACTTGCTCCATAGCATGAGAAAGAAGGATATATTCCTTGCTCTCAATATCATTTTTAAGTAACCTGTGTGCCAGGATAACCTCTCTTCCCTGAGGCTTCGGTTTAAAGTCTTTCAATCGCAAGTAACTAACTTCTCCTTGATGTACAACAAATTTTAAGTTTAATCCTGTTGCTCCTTCACATGCTCCACAATGACAGATCCGATATTGATCGTAATATCTGAGGTGAGAGTGAAATCTGATGAACATCCTCCTTACCAGTGACAGAATTTCTTCCGGATCGGGAATCTGATCAGCTTTATACATAAAGAGTGCATCACCCTCTACTTCTGCTAATTCCAGGCCGATATCATTCGTATCCAGGAGAATTTCCAGCAACTCCGTAATGATGTGCTGCTGGTGGCTGATCTCCGTATTGTTTATAAATCGGGTGTAACCACTGATATCCGGTATGAAAAGAAGAGCCTTGGGCATTTAGCAATGAAATCAACATCCAATATAGTATAATTCAGATAGTCATTTTCCATAAATTAAAGCAGCAATCAACCCATTGGGTGTATTAATTTGTCAGGTAGGTTGCCTCGTAATAGGCAAGGAGGGATTCAAAATCAGCGTCCTTTTTTAGCTTATTCTTTTGCTCTTTAGCCCATTGTTCCAATTCTTTTTTCGGTCCAAGCGCTTTCAGGATGTCTTTTTTCTTGAGTTTAACTTCTTTGTATTCACCTTCCTTGACAAGATAATATTTATCTCTTCTGTTAAATCTCTTATTAGTTACAGTCTGTCCTACGTTCTGGAAAGTTTTGACAGATTCTGCAATATCCATATCTCTTAGGAGTTTAATATGGATGCCGTTGTAAATTACTTGTACAAATTTCTTTTCATCATCAGCCATCAATCCTCTTATGAATAAGATTGAATCCTGCATGTCTTTCATCATTTCAGGATTATCTTCTTTATCTACTTTTACACACCAATAAAAATATGGATCCATCACCGCATACTTCTTCCCTTCGAGGATTTCAAAGAAATTTTCATAGATGTTGTAATTAACGGTCATATTCTCAAATACATCACCATTCTGATTGTAGATATCACCTTTCACCCAATCCTTGAAAAAGAAAGGAGAACCTTTATAATCTTTATACCTGTCTTCAGGGTATATGGTTGTATTGGAGAGGATCATTCTTGAAGTTTGCCCCCAGATATTTCCTGTAAAGAGAAATAGAGAGCAACAGATTAAAAGAATCTTCATACTTCTGTGTTTTATATTATTTAATGGGGAAAATATGTAATTAATTCAAAAATGGTCTGCAATAGAAGTGATTTTAGACTTTAATTAAGAATACCACTAATAATTTTAGAAGTTATTAAATGGTATTATCATTGTAATATGATTGTCGTTACAGGAGCATATGGATTTATAGGATCTTGTATGTGTGCCTATCTAAAGGCACATGGCCACAAGGATATCATTGCGGTTGATGATTTTACTAAGGAATATAAAAAAATCAATGATCCTTCAATAGCAGGAATGAAAAGGATTCATCGCAACAAGTTGTGGAAATTTTTAAGGGAAAACGCCAATACAATTCAAGCTATTTTTCACCTTGGAGCCAGAACGGATACCACTGAACAGGATGAAGAATTATTGGATCGTCTGAATACCACATACAGTAAGCGGATATGGACTTTCTGTGCCGATAGAGGTATTAAATTATTATATGCATCCAGTGCTGCAACTTATGGGATAGGAGACCAGGGATATGTCGATAATCATGCCCTTGTACCTCGATTGGAACCTTTAAATCCCTATGGATGGTCTAAGCAATTATTTGATTTATGGGTTTTAAATCAAGGACATCAACCTCCTTTGTGGTATGGGTTTAAATTTTTTAATGTGTATGGTCCTAATGAATATCACAAAGGGAGGATGGCCTCAGTTATATTTCACGCCTTTAATCAGATCAAAGAAAAGGGTTATATGAACCTCTTTAGGTCTCATCATCCGGACTATGAAGATGGTAAGCAGTCCAGGGATTTCATTTACATTAAGGATGTTCTGAATGTGATGTACTGGTTCTTCCAGGGAGACGACATTGAGTCAGGTTTATATAATCTGGGTACAGGTAAGGCCCGGAC
>JABDLO010000078.1 GCA_013002995.1 Saprospiraceae bacterium
CCCACATACTTTATGAGTAACCGGTAAAAATCCCCGAAAACCTGAACTTATGAATACTATTGTTGTTTGTTATAGTCAGAAAAAATACATTTGCCGATCAATTAAAATTGCTGAGAGAATTTATGGCAGTAGTCAAGTTTACATTTGAAGATAAAAGCATCAAAGACGTAACCGTTGAGAATGTTGAAGAAGGTTATTCAATTCTTGAAATAGCCGAGGATAATCATTTACACCTCAACCACAATTGCGGTGGAGTATGTGCATGTTCTACATGCCATGTCTATATCCTGGAAGGGGAAGACTCCCTGGAAGAAATCAGTGACAAGGAAGAAGACTTCATCGATAGAGCCATTAACCCCAGGCTTGAGTCAAGGTTGGGATGTCAATGTGTAATTCTTGAGGAAGACGCTGTTGTTAAAGTAGAAATTCCTGACCAGAAGCAAATCATCGGTCATGAACACTAATTCATCACACACTTTAAAAAACATCTAACAATGCCATTCGAAGATATAGATAACTTACCCATCAATTGGAATGATCATGAAGACATAGCCATGAAGCTTTACGATCGTTTTGGTGATGAATTCAGTGAATCGAAGATTTACAGGATTAGATTTACTGACCTAATAGAATGGGTCCTTGAGATTCCAAATTTTGAAGGTGTAAGAGAAGATTGCAGTGAAGGACACTTAGAGCAGATCCAGGCTAAGTGGGTTTACGAATGGAGAGATAACCAATAAAATGGACCATTCCAAATTTAATCAGATCAAAGCTTTCTTCCTGGACGTAGATGGCGTATTGACAGATGGGTCAGTTATCGTGACTGAATCAGGTGAGCTACTCAGAACCATGAGTGTTAAAGATGGACAAGCCTTAAAATACGCTCTTGACAAAGGTTATTTTATCGCCATCATCACTAAGGGAAAATCAAAAGGTGTGAGGGTCAGGCTTGCGGGCTTAGGCATCAAGCACATCAATGACAATCTCACTACCAAGGCAGATACCATCCGTGATCTCATCCACATTCACCGATTAAAAAAAGAAGAAGTCCTTTATATGGGAGATGATATTCCTGACCTTAAAGCAAAAGGTCTTGTTGGAATATTTGCATGTCCATCTGATGCGGAACCGGAAGTCCTTAAAAATGCCGATTATATTTCTCCTAAAGGTGGAGGGAAAGGCTGTGTAAGAGAGGTTCTCAGGAGAGTTCTTAAAATCCAGTCTAATTGGATATATTAGCGGCTCATGGCAGCCTATTTTAGAATTTTAAGACCGGTTAATTTAGTTATCGTAACCCTTACTCAAGGGCTCCTTTTTTTTATCATCCATTCTGCTTACCAGCATGCTGATGTCCATCCAATTCTAGATGGTCCATTGATTACGCTGTTCATCATATGTACTTTATGCCTTGCAGCCTCTGCAAATGTTATCAATGACATCCTTGATATTGATATTGATCTTCATAACAATCGCAAGAATATCGTCGGGTCATTAATTTCAAGGAACCAGGCTTACCTTTATTATTCATTAATCACATTGGTTGGATTGATCTTAGCAGCATATATCGGAGTTAGAATTGGGAGACCGGGATTAATTCTTATATACCCAGCTGTTGTTGCAGTGTTGTATCTATATTCTAAGTCCTTTAAAGGCACTCCCCTCCTTGGCAATATTGTAGTTGCTGCATTCTGTGCTTTTGTTCCGGGCATCTTATGGTATGGGGAATTGAATGCGTTATACCTCCTCAAAAAACAAGATTTAATTGGTTATGAAATCATCACTTATCTTCTTTCAGGATTTGTCATATTTTCATTCATGACCAATTTGGTCAGAGAATTGGTTAAAGACATCGAAGATTATCCCGGGGATAAGATTCACGGGATAAAGACATACCCGGTTGCATATGGCATCACTAGAGCAAGGGTATTTGCATTATTTAATATGATGATGACATTATTGATTGTGGTATTCTGGTGGTATATGGGTAGAGATCTCTATTCCGGATCCAGAGTTCATAGTCTTGCGATTGTACCATTGATTTTTCCTCCTCTAGTTATTATCAATCATTTAACTAAAATCCCTGACTTGATAAGGGTAAGGTTGGCCAGCTATTGGCTGAAGGTGTATATGGTTATTGGATTATTAATATTACTTATTCTGGCATAATGGACATATTAGGAAATTATAGATTAATACTGGGTTCCGGATCTCCAAGACGGAAATCCATCCTAAAAGAGGCCGGAATTCCTCATACTGTCAAAGTGATTGAAGTAGATGAAGTGTATTCAGCTGATATGCATCCATCTGAAGTGCCATCCTTTCTCGCGTTAAAAAAATCCAGGGCACACCTTTTAACCGATGGTCGAGACATCCTTCTTACAGCTGATAGTGTGGTTATAAAAGATGGGCTCATTCTTGAAAAACCAGCAAATTATAACCAGGCATTTTCAATGCTGACCAATTTAAGCGGAAGCATCCATGAAGTGACTACAGCTTTCTGCCTCAGAAACTTAGAACGATACGAGATAGAAAGTATCACATCAAGAGTGTGGTTTAATGAAATCTCCGATCAGGAAAAAGAGTACTATATCAACAATTTTCAACCTTATGATAAGGCTGGAGGATACGGCATCCAGGAGTGGATCGGTCATGTCAAGATATCAAAGATCGATGGATCCTACCTAAACATTGTAGGACTACCAATGGAAGCAGTGTATAAGGCCTTAAATAAATTAATTAAATCGCTAAACGCAAATATTTAATGCACAACCAGTTACCCCTAGATTTTTTACCAGATATCTCAAAACCACACTCTTCATAAGTACGCTCTATAATTGATTGATCCTCTTTGAGGATACCACTTAAAAGCAGGTATCCTCCAGGTTTCAATAAATCATATTGTAAGCAGGCAGTATCCAGCAAAACTTTTCTATTGATATTGGCTAGAATGACATCATATTGAACATTGGATAAGTCAGTAATCTGTCCGTGAATACTTTTAATCCTTTCACAATCATTAAGCTGTGCATTTTCAATGGTATTCTGATACGATTCTTCTTCTATATCTATGGCATCAATATGAGCTGCACCACATTTCTCAGCTAAGATGGCAAGAACACCTGTGCCGCAACCATGGTCCAATACACTTATATTATTGAATTCAACCTGCCTCATGGCGTCAATCATCATGTAGGTAGTTTCATGATGGCCGGTTCCAAAAGCCATTTTAGGATCAATGGTTATGGTATGATCAGTATCAAATATTTCTGTATGAAATGATGCTTTAATGGCGCAAAAATCATCAACAACAACTGGTTTAAATGAAGATTCCCATTCCCGGTTCCAATTGACATCATCCACTTCTTGATCTGTGAATGTTACCCCTTTTGTTTTGCATAATCTTTCGATATCGGAATAAAAGCCAGGGTTACATAGTTCTTCTTCAATATATCCAACCAGCTCATCTTCTTCCTCCAGAAATGCTTCAAATGGAAATAAAGATAACAATGCCAGGAGTTCCTCATTGTTACTTGAAAATCTTAATTGCCGAAAGGCCATATTAATTCTTAGACTGATACTTTATTGTAGAGGGAGCTATTCCAATGTGGCTGTCAAGCATCACTTCCGGAAAGGATGATTTTATGCCCATTTTTATGATTGCCAGATGGTGTACAGCATGGTCATACGCATACATTAATTCTCGTCCTATACTCGATGTTACAGACGGTCTTTGCTCGTTTTCATCAATTGAAAAATCAGTAACAACCTGGATGCTATTGGTATCATTAAGCCCTTTTGCAACACTAGCCAATTGTGTAAAAGCACCGATAGCAGCTACCCGATTCTTTTCAATATTTGGATTGCGTTCTCGTTGATTGTAGTCTATAGAATCACAATTACAACCATTTACAATGCAATCGTAAAAATCGAATATATGTCTTATGTGCATACCAACTGAAGACCCATTGAATATGTCAAGATTTAGAGCATATTGTTTGTCTGAGAGTTGATCCAGAATGCCCTGAATCTGTTTGTTGATTAAGCTTACGCTTTCAAGGGTGGTCATAGTGTACAAGTCTTGATGGGTCTAAGATAATCAATCATAGATTTCTTTCTGGGAAGCGGACAAAGTATTTAATAAAAGTGATGCAACGGTCATCGGACCGACGCCTCCAGGGACAGGAGTTATAAAGCTACATCTGTCAGCAACAGCATCATAATCCGCATCACCTACCAGGCGATAACCCCTCTTTCTGGTTTCATCATCTACCCTATTGATCCCTACATCGATGATAACGGCTCCTTCTTTAACCATATCATCACTGATGAACCCGGGAACACCAATAGCAGCAATAATAATATCAGCGGCGCGAATTTCTCCAGCAATATCCTTAGTTCTACTATGGGTTAACGTTACAGTGGAATTCCCCACTTTCGCCTTTCTTGATAATAAAATGGATATCGGAGTTCCCACAATATTACTTCTTCCTACTACAACTACTTTTTTTCCGCTGGTTTCAATATTATACCGCTCCAGCATAGTGAGGATCCCGAGGGGAGTTGCAGGAATATAGGCCGGCATACCTTGGGCCATTCTTCCAAAATTTACAGGATGAAATCCATCAACATCCTTGCGATGATCGATGGCCAGCGTAACACGCTCTTCATCAATGTGATCCGGTAATGGAAGTTGAACAATGAAGCCATCTATATCTTCATTATTATTTAAATCATCAACGATCTCCAGCAATTCTTCCTCTGTAATACTAGAGTCCTTTCTTATTAATGTAGATTCAAAACCCACTTGCTCACAAGACCTTACTTTATTTCTTACATAGGCTTGTGATGCCGGATCATCTCCGACCAAAACTGCCGCTAAATGTGGGATATTACCTCCTTTGTTTCTTATCTCATCTACCTTTA
>JABDLO010000125.1 GCA_013002995.1 Saprospiraceae bacterium
TTGGTTATACAGACTGATAGCATCGTTCATCGCATAGACACCTTTTCCGTTTATGCTTTTAATGTTCCAGGACAAAAAAGTAAGCTCGATATCTTCTCAGATTTTGGTGCCGCTAAAATTGAAGGAACCTATAATCTTAACGATGTAATTCCACAGGTAAAATCAATCCTTAAGAGAAATTATCCTTATCATACTCGCAATTGGAGTATAGATGATAAAGAATACGAAGAGAATAAGTTTGTTCTCAACTTGCGCATCGACAATCTCAATAACATTCTTCAGCTGGCAGGTATTGAAGATCTTGCAGTTAAGAATCTCAGAGCAAAAGGCAATGTAGACTCATCCAGGGATAATTTCAACCTCGATACAGACATTGAATATTTTTCCTATAAAGATTTTGAGTTCCATGAAGCGGATTTGATACTTGGCAACAGGAATGATATAGGTTTTATGGTTTTGAATATTGATTCATCCATCGTAGCAGGTAGGAAGATAGAGCCATTATTCGTGGAGACGGATTTAAATGCCGACACCATTTCCTTTGAGTTAAATACAGAAGATATTTTTGATAGTCTCCAGGTAGTTGATGTTAGAGGAAGCCTTACTCCTCATCCGAGGGGGTATGTATTAAATGTTAAGGATAATGAGTGGGAAATGCTGGGAGAAAAATGGAATTTCTACTCAGGTAATGAAGTAATTATAGGTGATAAGTTTCTAGATATTAGAGATCTCGTTATTACGGATGGATATCGGGAAATTGAAATACAGGATATAAAAAACAATGGTATTTCACTGGCATTGAAGCGGTTTAATTTTCTGATTATCAATGGGATTATTGATTATGATAAAATAGATTTTTCAGGAGAAGGAGATTTAAGAGTAAGAGTTGAAAATATTTTTGAGGGAGATACTTATTTACAGGCCAATGCTTATATCGATGATTTTAGGTTGAATGAGGAACGATATGGAGTATTGGATTTGAACTTTGATAAAGGAGCTGATAATTCTTATAAAGCATTATTGAGCATCGCAAAAGAAGAACAGACTGTAAAGGCAAATTTTGTTTATGATGCACAGACCAACCAGGTCAATGGTTCAGTAAGGGGAAGGTCTTTCCCATTGGATATATTTGAATTTATCATCCAGAATGGTATTTCTGAAACCAAAGGAGTTGGTGATGTAGATGCTGAAATCTATGGTCCGCCTGATGATTTAAAGATAGATGGAGAAGGCACCTTTAAAGATGGCGGTGTTAAAATTGATTATCTCGGTACATCATTTTTCTTTGATGATCAGAAAATGACCATAAGTGAAAATTTCCTGGACTTAACCGGAGGTATCCTTACGGATATTGAAGGCAATGAAGGTGTAATGACTGGTGGGCTGAGACACAAACTTTTCAAGGACTTTAGACTGGATGTATCCATGCAAGCAGATGAAGCCGTCATTATCAATACCACCAAAGAAGAGAACCCCATCTATTATGGATATGGAAAGGGAAAGGTTGACGTTGAGTTCAGAGGTTCCTTTGATGCTACAGATATGAAGATTAAAGCTACCACAGCACCGGGTACTTTATTGAATATACCTGTAGAATATACTACAACCGGTTATGATCAGAGCTTCATAAAGTTTGTCAATAAGGAAGAATTGCTAGCTCCGAGAAGCCAGGAAGAAGTGGATGAGTTTAAAATTGAAGGACTTAATGTAGAGATGGAATTGAATATGACAGAAGATGCCGATGTAAGGATCATATTCAATGAAAGATTGGGTGACATTATCCAGGGAAATGGACGCGGTTTCATGCAGATTTATGCAAGGAGGACGGGAGAATTTGAAATATTCGGCGATTATGAGGTTGAATCCGGAGAATATCTTTTCACGGCATGGGGAGTTGTTGCCAAGCCATTTATTGTAAGAGAGGGTGGAAGAATTAAATGGACCGGTGATCCAATCAATGCGACACTTGATATTAAAGCTGACTACCAGGTGAGGGCACCATTGTCATTGTTCCTGGATGAATTCCTTCAGACTGCTACCAATGATGTCCAGATAGAGGCACGTACCAAACAGGATATCAACCTTCAGTTATTGCTAGGAGGTACACTTTATAATCCTATTGTGAAATTTGACCTTAACTTCCCTAATCTACAGGGAGAGTTAAAGACCTATGCTGACAGTAAACTAAGAACCCTCAGAACCAATGAGATAGCATTAAATTCCCAGGTGTTGGGATTGATAGTATTTAATTCCTTTCTGCCTACGGTAAATTCCTCAGATCTTAATTTCTCCAATGAAGCAGTGGTCACAGCTGCCAATACATTAAGTGAGTTTGTATCCAGTCAGTTATCCATATATCTGACCGGTTTACTGCAAGAGGCATTGACAGATAACAGTCTGATCGCAGATATCGATTTTGAAATCGGGATGAGAAAGAACTCTACTTTGTATGCTCCTGATACGGAAACTGACCTTTTACCAGATGAGATTGAGGTCCATGTTACCAATCAATTCAGATTCCTGGATCAAAGGTTAAGCCTGGGCTTGGGGGCCAATTATATAGCTGATTCTCCATTTGGTGTGAGCAACTATTATGTACCAGACTTTGTAATAGAGTATTTCCTTACCAATGATCGTCAATTAAAGTTACGGATGTATGGCCGGTACGATTATGATCAGGTGGTCATTGCTCGACGGCAAAGATATGGACTCGGTATTGGGTATCGCAAGGAGTTCGGATCATTGACCGATTTCATCGAAGACATTAAAAAGACTGCTGAATCCATTGCTGAGAAGGAGAGTCTGCAGCAACAAAGACAATAATCTATTACAACTTTGACTGCCTATTCCTTAATATGTGATCTGCCATTACCAGTGCTGCCATTGCTTCAACAATTGGTACTGCACGAGGTACAACGCATGGATCATGCCTTCCTTTTCCAGTAACAGTTGTTGCTTTGCCTTCTTTATCAACCGAGTTCTGATCCTTAACAATGGTAGCTACCGGTTTAAAGGCAATCTTCATATTGATGTCCATTCCATTGCTGATGCCTCCCTGGATACCTCCTGAATGGTTGGTGTCGGTTTTTACAAGTCCATCTGAATCAGTATAAAACTGATCATTATGTTCAGACCCCTTCATTTCAGCAGCCTTAAATCCACTCCCATATTCAAAGCCTTTGACAGCGTTGATGCTCATCATAGCTTTAGCAAGGTCGGCATGTAATTTATCGAAGACTGGCTCACCGAGTCCTACCGGCATTCCTTGAACGACACAACATACAATACCCCCGATGGTATCTCCCGCTTTTCTGATTTTAGTAATTAATTGTATCATTTCTTCAGCAGCAGATGGATCGGCACACCTGACGATATTTGACTCAATGACCTCTGCATCCGGGTTTTCTATTTCAGGAGCCTTTATTGAACCTACGCTTGAAACGTAAGCAGTAATTTTGATTCCATAATGATTGCACAGCATCTTAGCAACTGCACCTGATGCTACTCTGGCTGCAGTTTCTCGAGCAGATGACCTGCCTCCGCCCTTATAATCTCTTATCCCATACTTGGAGTCATACGTAAAATCAGCATGGCTGGGACGATATTTTTGAGCAATGTGGGAATAATCTTTAGAACGTTGATCTTTATTGCGGATAAAAATAGAAATGGGTGTACCAGTTGTCTTTCCTTCAAAAATTCCCGATAATATCTCAAATGATTCATCTTCCTTTCTTTGAGTAACAATCTTAGACTGGCCAGGTCTGCGTCGTTGCAAGTCCTTTTCAATGAGGTCCAAATCCAGATCTAATCCTGCAGGGCATCCATCAATAACGACACCGATTCCAGGGCCATGTGACTCTCCGTAGGTGCTTATTCTGAATGCTTTTCCAAACTGACTTCCCGCCATATCTCTTATTTTTTACCAAAACTACCAATTTATCATGAATGGTATGTGGTTTCATTGAAGCTTCAGTTGTTTCTGTTGATTCACGCAACCCAATGTTTTTTCACGCATCCCTGCGTGAAAATTTGAGTTTTAATTTGAAACTTGAATTTGCAAATCGAATTGAGGAACATAAGAGGGCCTCACGCGAGGATGCATTGAGACAACGGACTTGTTTCTGTTGTTTTACACATCCCAATGTTATTTCATGCATCCCTGCGTGAAATGTTGAGACTTCAGCACAAATTCTATAATTACACGCATCACTGCATGAAATTTATAATAAGTGTGGATTGAATCCTTTGATCCGATTTAAATCTTCTATTACATTTGCAGCAGCTAAAACTTTAGTAATCATAAATCGTTAGATTCATTGCAAAGAAACAATTAACAGGATTTCATGGAGATTTATCCCACGGATGGACATATAACACTTGAATTTGACAGGATTTTGCAACTGACGCAAAATGAATGCCTGGGTGATGCTGGAAGGGAAGCTCTTGAAAAAGTCGAGCCTTCATCAGATATTAATACCATAGAAAGTTGGCTTTCTGAGACGGAGGAATTTTTATCTTCAGCTCAAAGGAATGACCGTATCCCGATTTATCAATATGATTCGATTGATGATGATCTAGTCTATCTCAGAAAAGAAGGTTATGTCCTTGATGCAGAAAGCATTCAGAGGATTTATCACCTTACGGCAATCGGTAAAGGATTGAGTGAATATTTCTCTTCTCTTCAACGGCAGAAACTCGCTCCCCATCTGTATAGGAAATTTAATGAAGGGTATCATCTCGAGTCTGATGTAAATGCTCAAATTGATCTGGTACTTGATGAAGAAGGAGAAGTGAAACCTGATGCATCTTCTGAATTATTAAAAATTTCAAAGAAGATTTCTTCCACTGAAAAGCAAATTCAAGCAGCATATGGAAAGATTATCCATCATTATAAAATGAAAGGATGGTTAACCGATAGTGCTGAGAGCACCAGAAATGGAAGAAGGGTACTTACGGTACCGGCAGAGCACAAAAGGAAAATCGGAGGAATCATTCATGATGAATCCGCTACCGGGAAAACGGTTTTTATTGAACCTTCTGAAATTATTCCTTCCAACAATGAAATCTACAATCTCTACACGGAACGTAAAAAAGAGATATATAAGGTTCTAAGAAATCTGTGTGATACCCTCAGGCCTTATGCTGATGCATTTTTAAGCCTTCAGTCTATGATCATTGAAATGGATGTGATTCGAGCTAAATCGAGGATGGCCCATCATCTCAATGCTCAAAAACCTGTGCTCATTGATAAACCCAATCTTGGCATCAAGCAAGGATACAATCCTGTCTTAAAACTCAAGTTTTTGAAAGAGGAACGAGAGGTAGTGCCATTTGACATGGAATTACATGGGAATAACAGATTAGTAATTGTAAGTGGTCCGAATGCTGGGGGGAAGTCTGTTGTATTGAAGTCTGTCGGGTTATTACAGTATATGCTACAGTGCGGATATCTCATTCCGGTTGAACCTAATAGCAAGATGGGGGTCTTTAAGAAACTGTATGTAGATATTGGAGATCAACAATCACTTGAAGATGACTTAAGTACTTATTCAAGCCACCTTCAGAATCTTAAATTTTTCACTGATAAGGCTGATGCTCATACATTATTATTGATTGATGAATTCGGGACAGGAACGGACCCGAAGATCGGGGGAGCCATTGCAGAGTCAGTATTGAGAAAGGTCAATCAAAAAAAGACATATGGTGTTATCACCACACACTATTCTAATCTCAAATATTACGCCTTCAAGACCAGGGGATTGGTCAATGCCTCAATGGAGTTCAATCAGGAGGTATTAAGTCCTACCTATCAATTGAAGATTGGAAAACCAGGAAGTTCCTTTGCCTATGAGATAGCTACCAAAATCGGTCTGTCTAAAGAGATCTTGAAGTATGCGAGATATAAAACAGGGAAAAACGAAAAAGCTGTAGATGAATTGCTGATCAAACTTCAATCGGAGAAGAAAGAGACGGAAGAAAAGATGGAGAAGGTGATGCAGAAAGAAGATCGCCTCAATAAGTTGATCAAGAATTATGAGAATCTTCACAAGGAACTTGAGTATCGTCGTAAGAAATTAAAACTTACTCAGAAAGAGTCTTCTCTTCAACAGATAGGGAGGGATAATAAGGAAATAGAGAAAGTAATCAGAGAACTCAAGGAAGCTGATAACCTTCAGAAAGCAAAGAAGATTGCTGAAAAAGTAAAGGCTAAAAGAAAAGAAACAGTAAAACAGATAACCGACTTAAAGGAAGAGGTATATTATAAGAATATCGATGAAGAAGTAGTTTTGGTTGAAGGGGATTTTGCCAGGATGAGAACAGGCGATACTTCAGGTAAAATCTTAAAGATTAGGAAAGGTGTTGCTGAAATCCAACTCGGTTTAATGAAGGTTAAAGTTCCGCTCAAAGAATTGGTTCCTGCCAAAGCTCCCTTAGAATTGAGGTCAAAAAGTGTAAAAACCAATTTGACAACTTCCAGGGAAGGAGTGCGAACTAAACTTGATGTAAGAGGGTATACCGCTGTGGATACCAGGAAGTTAGTAGAAGAATTTATCGATATTGCTCTCATGCACAATGTTACCAATCTTACCATAGTACATGGTAGAGGGAATGGCATATTAAGGAAGGCTGTTCATGAGAAACTGAAAGAGTATAAAGATGTGAAGTCGCTTTCTCACCCTCAGGAAGAATTTGGAGGAAAGGGAATAACCTATGTCAAACTATAAAAAAAGCCGCACCAGGATTGATGCGGCTTTTAAATTTTTCATTTAATTAATTTATGCAAACATCTCAGTTCCAGCGAAATGGAAAGATGCTTCTCTTGCAGCATTTTCATCTGAATCTGCTCCGTGAACTGCATTTTCACCAATGCTGGTAGCATACTTAGCCCTGATGGTTCCAGGTGCTGCTTCTGCTGGATTGGTAGCACCAATAAGTGTTCTGAAGTCTTCAACCGCATTGTCTTTTTCAAGCACAGCAGCTACAATAGGACCTGAAGACATGAACTCGACCAATTCTCCATAAAATGGTCTTTCCTTGTGTACCTCATAAAATTCTCCTGCTTTCTCTGCAGAAAGTTTGGTGTATTTCATGGCTACGATTTTGAATCCAGCTTCATTCATTTGAGCCAGGATGGCACCGATGTGTCCGGCTTTTACTGCGTCTGGCTTAATCATGGTAAATGTTCTATTTCCTGACATGTTTTTTATTTATTTGAACGGCAAAAGTAATTAAAAAATGAACTTAGAAGTATTCCCTCAAGTATAATTTTTTATGTATTTAGACCTCTTTGTTTTATGGATATTGAGGGCCAAACTGTCTTCGATCTACAGATTGTGAAAGGTAATTTATTTTAATGATTCACAGCTTGTTGCAAATATATTTGCTGCCCTCATCAAAGGACTTTCAAATTTATTTGAAAGAAAGACAAAATAAGGTCAGGACATGCAAGAAGTTTATGTTTCCTAATTCATGGTTATCATAAAAAATTATGTTCTTTTGAGTTTTAACACCAGAAAGGTTTTGTCTGTTTGTTGCAAATAAATTTGCAACTCCCATGAGGGGGCTTTCAAATTTTAATTGAAAGAAAGACAGGATAAGATCAGGTTGTGAAAGAAGTTTGTGTTTCCTAATTCATTGTCATCATAAACCATTAATATTCTTTTAAACCGTAATACCAGTAAGGTTTTGTCTTTTTGTTGCAAATAAATTTGCAACTCCCTTTACAACTTTCCTTTATTCGATTCTTTAGGTTGAATGAGGTCCCACATATTGCCATATAGATCTTCAAATACCGCCACTGTACCATAATCAAATTCATGAGGAGGTCTCACGAAGGTTATTCCCCGATCGGAATAAGAATGAAAGTCTCTCCAAAAATCATCCGTATGAAGGAAAAGAAAAACCCTGCCTCCGGTTTGAGATCCAATCGCTTTAAGTTGATCCTCATTCGCTGCTCTTGCCAGTAGGAGACAGCATTCTTTTGCACCCGGAGGCTTCATTAAAACCCATCGCTTAACTTCATCTAACGGCGTATCCTCAATAAGTTCAAATCCTAATTTCTTAGAATACCATTCAATGGCTTCATTATATTCTTTTACTACAAGTGCTATATGGGCAATTCTTTGATCCATGTATCAGTTTTAGTTGAACCAATTGAGGAAAGATAGCATTATTCAATCAATAGGCCATGAATCTGATTCACATCAGATAAAGTCTATAACACGTATCATCATTAATTCATTATTTTAAGTCAGTCCATTTCATTAATTGATACAAATTTGTCATTTTCGCCGTTCCTTATGCAAGAGATGATTTCAGAAATAAAAAAGTTACTCAATTACCCGAAGGATATAGCTATAATTTCTCATCGGAATCCCGATGGTGATGCACTTGGTAGTTCACTAGGATTACAATTATACCTTGAGAAGAAAGGTCATGTTGTAAAGTCCATAGTGCCAAGTAGTTATCCTCATACTTTTCATTATTTATCTAAAGTGGATGACGTCATCATTTCTGATGAGGATAAGGCTATTGCAGAGCAAGTTCTGATGAGGGCGGATATTATTTTTTGCCTGGATTTCAATGGACTGGATCGAATTGATAAGATTCAACATGCAGTTGCCGATAGTAAGGCAGTGAAAATACTGATCGACCATCATTTAGATCCTGAGCCATTTGTAGATTATACGATTTCAGATACAGCTTCAAGCAGCACATGTGAATTGGTGTTTAAGTTTATTGCCGATCTGGGTGATGAGAAGCTCATTGATCCTAAAATAGGGGATTGCCTTATGACCGGGTTGATCACTGATACGGGATCTTTTAAATATGGCACAAGAGCTGAAACCTATGAGGTGGCTGCTCGCTTGAAGAGATTAGGTACAGATGACTATTATGTTCAGGACAAGATCTTCAACTCCATGAAGGAAAAGCAACTAAGGCTGCTGGGACATTGCCTGGCTAATCGGATGGAGATCATGCACGAATATCGTACTGGATTGATTTGGCTTAATAAACAGGATTACAAGGATTTTGATATTCAGCGAGGTGATACAGAAGGTATTGTTAATTACTTATTGATGATGCCTGAAATTGAAATTGCTGCTTTCATTACAGAACAACCAACGATCGTTAAAATTTCTCTTAGGTCTAAAGGTGATATTTCAGTTCAGGAAATAGCGTCTAGACATTTCAGAGGAGGAGGACATAAAAATGCTTCAGGTGGCGGGGTTTACGCTCGGCTTGAAGACATCATAGATAAATTTAAAAGGGTAATACCCAAATACGTAAATAAGCAACAACATGTTTAAAACAATAATAAAGAATACCATATGGCTATTGGTAATGGTCATAGCAATTTCTTCATGCCAGCAGTCATCAGGTGATGAGGTAATGGGGTATAAATATGAAGTATTTACCAATAAAGGAGATAGACGGCCTGTTGTAGGAGATTACGTTTATTTCAAATTGTACATCATGGATCAGAATGATAGTCTGCTTCAGGAAATGAGCAGAGAACCTCAACTTCCCGTGTTAAAAGTTCTTACTCCAGAGGAGCAAAAAGCAAATCCAAACCCAATTTCAGAATTATTAAAGGAGATCAGTCTGGGTGATTCTGCAAGGTTGATAATGCCTATTGACTCGTTCGAGAATTTCCCTTTGGATAAGAGTCAATTTGATGCGATACACTACAACGTTGTGA
>JABDLO010000133.1 GCA_013002995.1 Saprospiraceae bacterium
TCTTACACCAACGACCTCAACGGTCCAGGTTACCTTTCACCACTCGCCAATGCTATTGCCACCAATCTTAACAGCCATATCTTCACCAGTCACTACAAAGAATCATTTGGCGTCAGCATAGGTGTCATTGGTATTCGCTCCATTACAAGAGATGCTCAACGCACACATACCGGAATGACTGAGGGCCTTTCACCTAATGAATCATTAGATGTCCCAACCATCTTTGGAGATCCTGAACCATTATTTATAGAAGATGGCAGTGACAACTTATACTCCTTCCCTGGAGGATTTGCTGTGAACACCGTAACCTTTCTTGTGCCACAAGTGACCGTTTCCGGTCTTGCTAATACAGATGTGTCATTTAGATTCTTCGCGTATGATTTCGGAGGAAGATTCGGGGAGTTGTCATTGATAGGAGGTGGGATCAGGCATCATCTACACCCCTATTTTATCAACTCTGATAAGATCAAGTTGAGTGTAGGATACACTTACAATCAATTGATCGCTGACAACGACATCATCACTACAACTGTTCATAGTGGAATCATCGAAGGTGCTTATTTCACAACAAGTGACTTTGCTATTTATGGACAATTGCAATACCTGGACACCACACTTGATATCGATTACGTAACCAGTGAAGTTGAAACCAATTTTTCTGGTAAAGGAAACCAGAAGATCAAGCTGGGTGCAGGTCTGGAATACAATATTCTACCTATTTTAGTAAGAGCAGGTGCTGAGTTTTTTAATCCAATTGCTTATTCAGCTTTTATTGGCATTAATTTCTGATTCAGATATTTTTTGAAAGAATTATTGAAATTCAGTTTTCGATTCAAGAAAAATCGGATTTTATTCATTGAATACCCCATCAATTCATTAGTTTTCCAGCCTAAATCAATGCATGAAATATGGAGCCCAATGAGATTATCGAGCAGATAAAAGAATACATAGCTAAAGGAAAGACTGAAAAAGCCCTGGAAGCACTTGTAGAATATACGAAAGAAAACAATCTTCCTACTCATGATGAAGCCATTCTATTATCCGGACAATTCAGTCAATGGAAGAGAGAAAACATGCTGGGAGTACAACAGTCACACAGCGAATTAAGAAGGATTGAAATGACGATGATGGACATCTTACAGGGGAATCAAGATGTTTATAAAGAATCATCCGTAGCAAAGAAAAAAAGTGAATCACCAAAACCAATAGTTACCTCACCTACAACGAGCAATTCCTCTGACTCAAACATGGGGAAAATTATCGCCGGAGTTATAGCTGTAGCAGCAATAGCCCTGGCCATATGGTATTTTTCAAGCAAAGGTGGTGATGGCGCAACCGATCAAGAAGATGTTACAAAAACAGAAACCACTACTCCACCATCTACACCCGGTACTTCAACAACTACCACTACCCCTCCCAGTCAACCCAACACATCTGGAGTTCCAGCTCCTTCTCCATTACCTATCAAACCCGGACAAGAGCTACAGGTAGACGTCCCGTATAAAACTGCCAATGGAGATTATTACCTCATGTTCCAGGCAGATGGAAATGTTGTTGTAAAAACCACAGAAGAAGAATCTTTCAGATGGGGAAGCATGCAGGCAGGTGCCGGAATGGAACGAATTCCCAGTAGAGTTGTCATGCAAAACGATGGTAACTTCGTTTTATATGCTCCTGATGAAAGCTTCATATGGGGAACCATGAGTACGGTACCTGGCTCTACACTAGCAATAACTTATGAAGGAAACCTTCAAGTAGTGGCACCCAATGGAAGTGTTGTATGGGAAGGAAGCAGGGAATAAGATTCATTTAAACAGTCTATGTTTACTCATATATCTCTATGCGGATCCAGACTTTTACTGCTGGCTAAATAATTTAAAAGATGTATAAATCTTAATCCTTTAGTTATTCCCAATAGCTATAATTTTCAGTACAAACTGTCATAAAATAAATGAGCCGACATTATGACCGGCTCATATACTAAGTTGTAATTCTAGTTCGGGTAATTATCGCATTGATTCTTAAGCTAAGCTATTTAGCCATTATGACTCTTTCTAAATAGACAACTTCATCATCCTCAATTACACTTTCCACTTAAGTAAACCTTATTATTCACAAGGAATTTGCATTCCCACTATTAAGAAGATTGATGCACACTGATCTTCTAAAGATAATAATTTGTCATCTAATTGTCTAATATACGTGACATATAAACAATGAGTTGTGATCATAACTATTGAGTGAAGCAATTTTACATAATATCAAATTCCAATAAATAATGATACATATATGACTTGCATTCAATGATTAGGATGTACTCTGAGCTTAAAACTAAATCATCAAATATGAAAATGGAATCGAATTCCTTTGATTCAATAAAACTTAAATTAGGATGAGGTGACACCCTGCCATGAGTATATTTTTCTCAATAAAATTATATTAATCCTCTCGATCCTCTAGTAAGTCCCTGTTTACAGCAATACTTGCATTTAATTCGAATCCAATAAGCAGGATGTAGGCATTGAATTGCAACCAGACCATAACGATGATCAACGCACCAATCGATCCATAGAACTCATTGTACCTCCCAAAATTATTTATAAAAAAAGCGAATAAAACAGAGGTCAAAAGGGACAACACTGTAGCCAGGATGGCTCCAGGGTTAATATACGCAATCCTCCTTTTCATGGATGGCCCATATCTGTAGATTATAGTAATTCCACTATATATCAATAAGATGGCCAACAACCATCTTAATGCTGAGAAAAAGATGGCTCCATCTACTCCCCCTAAGCTGTTAAACACATAGGCCAATAAATAATCTCCTGCAATAATCAACAATACTGATACCAGAAATAACAATAACAACAAAAATGTAAGAACAATGGCTATTGCATTCTTTTTAATATACGTTCGCTTTTTAAAGGTTTTGTCGTAAGACTTATCGAAACCAAACATCAGGTTCAACATTCCATTAGAAGCGAAGAAGACAGAAAAGAAAAAACCCACAGACAATAATCCTCCCCTCATCTTAGAAGTGACACCACGAATGATGTCATTGATGTAAACTGCAGCATTTGTGGGTAATGCTCCTTGAATTGCATTCACGATTACACTTTCATAATAATCACTGAAGGGCATCAACGGAATTAAAGTAAAAATAAAAATGATACCAGGAAAAATGGCCAGCACAAAATTGAATGCGATGGAATTTGCTCTTGTGCTGATGACATCCCGACGGCATTCTTTGATGAAAAAAACGACAACATTGTATAAAGGAACATTCCCGAATCCTGGAAAGATTACTTTCTTGGACCAGGCCAATAGTTTTTCTACTATGGGCCACTCCGGAAAATTTTTAATGATATTTAAAAGTCTGTTAATCAAAAATATGGTTTCAGCTTTTCATTAAGATAATCAGGCGACGAGATGCGTTTATTGGTTTCCATATCAATGAAAAATAACTTTACCTCACCTCTATGCTCCTTCTGACCATTTTCATTAAATATCTCATGATAAAAATGAATCATTTTAGTTGGCAACTCTTTAACGGTGGTCCTGATTGTGATCAGCTCGTCATATGTGATTGGACCTCCATACCTGGATTCCACATACATCACCGGCATCATAATTCGGTACTTGGACTCCAATTCTTTATAAGTGATCCCCAGATCCCTTATCGCCTCTGCTCTGCCTATTTCATAAAGGGTACAATAATTCCCGTAATAAAAGTATCCCATCTGGTCTGTTTCACCATAGGTTACTCGCTTTTTGCATTCATGAACAAACATAACTTGAAATTAAATGAGATCTCGCACTAGAGGACATGTCATACAATGTGATCCTCCCCGGGCACGTGATAATTCACCGGAATCTATCGTAATGATGGTTTTCTCAATGG
>JABDLO010000069.1 GCA_013002995.1 Saprospiraceae bacterium
GCCGGATGGCAGCAATGGTAGCACATATACTACCTCTGAGATTGGACCTTTGACAATAGAAGTAAGAACCGAATGTATAACTGAAGAATATACGGTTGAACTTTGGGCCTACTCACCCCAATTAGAAAATAAAGAAATCACCCTTTGCGGCGATGATGTTCTTTCTCTCTCCTGGCAAGAAGTGACAGAGCCGGGTATCTATTATGATACACTCCAAAATAGAATAGGCTGTGATAGCCTCTTTACTGAATTTTTAGTTTTAAGGTCAGAAAGAGAAGAGGTGTCAATAGAAGGAGATCTCACCATCTGTCCTTATGAAGAATCATTGATCAACATTATAGGTGGAAATCAGTACCTATGGGATTCAGGATCATCACAATCATCCTTGTGGTTACCTCCTGGCATTCACCATGCTGAAGTTATTGATAACAATGGATGTACTCATGAATTGGAAGTTAATATTGATGCTTATGAAAATCCGGATTGGATCCAGGACTCCATCATTACTAAACCAGCCGGAGAAAGTATTACCATTTCCATCTCAGATGACTCAGGTATTATCAATGCCATTTCTCCATTTTTAAGTGAAATCACCTTCACAGATCATGAAATTACTTTCAACAACAATTCATCAGGTGAATTTGAAATTCAGATTCTATATGGTAATGGATGTATGGCATATGAAAATCTTAAAATTGAGGTCCTTTTTAATGAGAAAGCATTAATCCAGGTTTCTAATGTACTATCTACTGTTTCTGATCAGGCAATGAAGATTTATAGTGATCCTTCTGTAGAAATCTTATCATTAAATGTATTCGATCGGTGGGGAATGAAAGTATATGAACAAAAGACTGGATGGAATCAACCTGTCTCTGACGGATGGAATGGGAGCATAGGCAATTCATCTGTTCCCTCTGGTGTCTATGTATGGTTACTTGAATATATGTATGAGGGTCAAAAACTTAATTTAACTGGCGATATTACTGTAATTCACTAAAAAGTATAGTGATCGAGAATTACCAACACTCTTCCTGATAGACTAGAAATAAGATAAGGTTAGATTCAAGATGATTTCATGCCGTATTTGATCAAGTAAAATGGGAATGTTATTTTGCAACCATTTATAATTATCCCACTATATAAAATCAAAAAGTATGAGACTTCTCCTTATTTTATTTCTTGTAATCCTATGTAATGTTGCCTATTCACAGGACAGAATGCTCCCCGCTGATACCACAATAAAAACCAATCACCAGCTAACAGTAGCAGGTAATTCATTTTCCTATACTGCACAGACAGGTACACAACCAGTCTGGGATGAAGATGGAAAAGTGATCGCTTCTTTGTTTTATACTTATTATACAAGAGACAATGTCAAAGATCGATCAGAAAGGCCACTTGTCATTTCATTTAATGGAGGTCCCGGATCAGCTTCTGTATGGATGCACATTGCATACACAGGGCCCAGAATATTGAAAGTAGATGATGAAGGTTTTCCGGTACAACCCTATGGAATCAAAGAAAATCCTCATACCATCCTGGACGTGGCTGATATTGTATTTGTCAATCCTGTAAACACAGGTTATTCCAGGATCATTGATAAAGAAGTTGATAAGAAGACATTTTTTGGGGTAAATGCTGATATCAAGTACCTTGCTGAGTGGATCACCACTTTTGTAAGTAGGAATAATAGATGGCTTTCTCCTAAATACCTCATTGGTGAAAGTTACGGTACCACCAGGGTCTCCGGGTTAGCACTTCAGCTCCAGAATGCACAATGGATGTATCTGAATGGCGTCATACTGGTTTCTCCTACAGGATTAGGAATAGATCGTGATGGTCCGGTAGGAACTGCCAACAGGCTACCCTATTTTGCAGCAGCCGCCTGGTACCAGGAAGCTTTAAGTCCGGAATTACAACAGATGGATCTGGAAGAACTATTACCGGAGGTTGAAGCATACACTATCAATGAATTAGTACCCGTAATGGCCAAAGGTGGATTTGTTTCAAATGCCGAAAAAAATAAAGCCGCTGAAAAGATGTCCTATTACTCAGGACTATCGGAAGACATCATATTAAAAAACAATCTTGATGTTTCTACTTCTTTTTTCTGGAAGGAACTACTGCGGGAAAGAGGGTTTACTGTAGGAAGGCTGGATTCAAGATATCTTGGAATAGATGAAAAGGACGCCGGTGACCGACCAGATTACAATTCAGAAATCACATCCTGGTTACATTCTTTCACTCCGGCAATCAATCATTATTTCAGCGAACACCTTGGATTTAAAACCGATATTAAGTACAACATGTTTGGCCCGGTAAGACCATGGGATCGCTCAGGAGATAATACGGGTAAGAACCTAAGACAGGCCATGGCACAGAATCCATACTTAAAAGTGATGATCCAGTCAGGGTACTATGATGGAGCTACCACGTATTTTAATGCAAAATATACGATGTGGCACATGGATGCCAGTGGAAGAATGAAGGATCGATTAAGTTTTAAAGGTTACCGTTCCGGTCATATGATGTATCTGAGAGCTGAGGATCTAAAACAAGCCAATGATGATATCAGATCCTTTATAGCTAATTCTCTGTCCAATGGAAAGTCAGCCAAGTATTAATTGAACTGCAAAGGAATTGGATATTTCATTTCATTTCTGCTGACTAGTTGCTTTGCTTCTCAGGCGAGCGCAACTATAGATAATCAATAAATGGGAATGAGAGATTATTCTTGTTCTCAAAGGCTTAAACCCTCTAGAATATGTAAAGTACCTTACATAGTTACTGTAGCTACCATAAATATTCTATCTCAAATGACATGTAATTGTCATAACAACAATAAGAAATCCGTAAATGGGTGACCTGGATAGTTTCATTACCGTCGAATAAGAGAAAGAAAGATGAGATTTGAAACTGTTTGATTTTTCCTTTTAATCTACATTTTTCGAAAATAAGTTTGGACGTATAATACTGATCATTTGCTACTAATGATCCCTGAAAGTTGATGTCTAAATTTTAGGTAGTGCAAATAATGAAATTGTTTAATAATTGCAAAAACTGTCTTGTAATGAAACTTAAAACTTTATTTAATCTTACGCTTATCATGTCATTTCTTTGCCCCTTATTCATCATTGCACAAGGAACGTGCTATCCTACTAATCCTACTGAAGTTCTTAAAACTATCGACCAGGGAACATTATACATGGACTCTTATGATGAAATGCCGACATTCTACTTAGATTATGAAACTCTGGTTCCTACAGTAGGAACATTTTACGATCCCGAAAATTCCAATATTATTACCTATGATAACATAACCCATCCTGTCATAGAAATAGAAAACGTGGTAAAAAGGACACTATCTGTTTTCCATGCCTCCAGGGAACCACTCCATTAAAGACTAATCCTTATATCTAAAATGATAATACATATAGACTACCCAAGGGGGCAGTAGAATGCTCCTTTTATATGTAAAAGGCCCTTCCAAAATGGAAGGGCTTCTTTAATTCATTAAAAAGTGTTTATGGACTAAATAGGCCCTACACGTTACATTGGAAAGGTCGACCGATGTCTTTAATTACTTCACAACACTCATTACACTCTCACCTTCAACCAACATTCCATCGTTAGAGAAATATGCAGAAAAGTGGTCATACACTACAGCACGATTATTTTGTACGACTTATGAATGAAATATTTGATGTTTACATCGCTATGTCTTGATGACTTTATTGTGTTTAAAATCTAAATGGTATAATATCTTGTACATTTAATTAGTAACCCATGGCCACTTTTCTTTATCATACAATGTAAATGATTATGAATTTTAATTTTCCCACGACACTAACCTTAGGGTTTATAATGACTTTAATTTCATATTCTGGTTTATCGACTGAATTAACCATTTCTAATGTAAGAATGGTTAACCGTACTGAGTTGGGCATCCAACCCTATGTATTATTCGATTTATCCTGGAAAAATGCCTGGCACAATGACAAAAATCATGATGCGATATGGATATTCGGAAAATTTAATAACAATCCCTGGGAACATCCTATTATTTATAATCAAGGCCATGCAATTGTTAAAAATAGGATTACTAATTCTCCTGAACTCAAAATAGAAGTAAGCCATGATAGCATAGGTATGTGGATATACCTAGATAGTGAATACAGAGGCAATGTTGATGTTAAAGTAATGATGATGCTTGATACAACTTCCCAGAAAATTGATTGGCGTAAATCAAAGGACTTTAAAGTATTTGGGATTGAAATGGTATATATCCCTGAAGGCTCATTTACATTAGGTGATGCCTCTCAGCAATCAGAGCAATTTGCATCCTTTTATCAGTCAGATGCTCAAGGCAATTGGCAGGGTAATTACACTATAAATTCAGAAGATGAAATTATGGTAGGTCCTCAACAAGGGAGTTTATACTATTGGTCCGAAGAAGACCTTTATAATGGAGATCAGCAAGGCCCTATTCCAGCTGAATTTCCAAAAGGTACACAACCTTTTTATGTTATGAAATATGAGCTCACGCAAGGTCAATATGCTGACTTTCTAACGCAATTACCTGAAAACTGGTCATCCATTCGGAATCCTATTGGTGGAAAAAACTACCATAAAAAGAAAGGGACCATCTATTATGAGGATGGGAAATACTATGCTAAAGACCCCAATCGATCTATGAATTATGTAAGTTTCACTGATGGTTTAGCCTATACTGATTGGGCAGGTCTGCGACCGATAACAGAACTCGAATATGAAAAAGCTTGTCGTGGCCCTGAGAAACCAAAGGCTGGAGAGTTCGTCTGGGGGGCTTCTGACTATACACAGTTGGAAAGGTATGTTAATCGAGATGGTCAAACTGTTCTACAAAATGGAATCTCAGAAGATCAACTCAATGATAATAATAGAGCTGTATTTGGAGCCTCCTACTATTGGGTGATGGATCTCAGCGGAAGTGTCTGGGAGAAAGTGATTACTGTAGGCAATCCGATGGGTAGAGCATTTAGGGGCACACATGGGGATGGTCTTTTGGATTATGGAAATGCAACTAATGATGATTGGCCTGCAAGTGATAATGACAAAGGTGGTTTTGGTTATAGAGGAGGAGGGTATTATGATATCGGAACTGAGTACTCTGACTATAATCCTCACTCACCCATCGGCTACCGCTATTATGGTGCCTGGTCAGGAGGACCCAGAGCTATCGCTTATGGATATAGAGCAGGAAGATCAGCGGGTAAATAAAGTCTTTATCATTAAATATCACCATTTTTAGTATAGATATCTTCAATATCATTCATAAAAATAGGCCTGCTAAGGGATTAGCAAGCCTATCAATATATTAACTAAGTTTTTTACTTATTCAATAATGATCATCTTCTTAGTAGCATTGTAATCTCCGCTCTTCAGCGTATAATATAATACACCTGTTGCGTTGAGATCCTCTTTTTTCAACTTGATCTCATTGTAACCTTGTGCATAATTGCCTCTGACATTCGTGATCACTCTTCCTGATACATCGTAGACGGTAAGTGTTGCATTTCCACTTTCAGGTAATCTGAATCCGATCACCGTCACCTCATCGAATGGGTTAGGCTCATTCTGATCCAGACTGAAGGTCGCTTCCTCTCCGCCATCTATCGTTAACTCTATCGTATGGATGTCCAGGC